>DATNBG010000059.1:0-12285 GCA_035572075.1 Roseiarcus sp.
AAGCCCTCGAGCGAAACGTCGCGGGCAAGCGTCCGCTTGGCGTATTCGATGTAGCGGGCCTGGACGTCGTCGATCCGCCGGGCCCGCCCGAGGTCGGGGGATCTGGCCAGCATCGGGGCGACGTCGCCGTCCATCAAAGCCTCGATGCGCGCCTCGACCTCGTCGGAGAGCTTGAACCCGTCCGGCCCGAACAGCTTGATCCCGTTGTCCTCGTAGGGGTTGTGGGAGGCGGAGATCATCACTCCCAGATCGCAGCGCATCGAGCGGGTCAGCATGGCGACCGCAGGGGTGGGAACCGGGCCGAGCAGCAGGACGTCGGCCCCGACGGAGGCGAAGCCCGCGACCAGCGCATATTCGATCATGTAGCTCGAAAGGCGGGTGTCCTTGCCGATCACCACCCGGTGGCGGTGGTCGCCGCGGCGGAAGGCGAGCCCCGCCGCCTGCCCGACCTTCAGCGCAACGTCCGCCGTGATCTCGCTGTTCGCCCGGCCCCTGATCCCGTCCGTGCCGAAATGCCTGCGCGCCATGAGCCCTCGCGAGAATCCAACGCCGCCGATTGATCGAGGCGGACCATTATTCCAGGTAGATCCAAATAAAATGGCTTGGAATTCCCACAGACCCGTTCATCCGAACCGGTTTTCAACGGGCCGCGGCGAATCCGGCGAGGCGCCGGATGGGTCGACTGACGCGGGCGGTCCCGCCTGCACGCGGGCCAGGCGAGCTGTTACTCAATTCCCGGCGACAGCCGATCCTTGCGGCCCTTCCTGAAGGCCGCAAAGCCGAGTCCCGCGAGGCAGAGGAGCATCATCGACCAGGTCGGCAGTTCGGGGACGGGCTCGGCGCTGCTCACGGTCGAAGCGGACGAAAGCGCCTGAGCTGGATTGTCGGAACTGACGAGCGCCGGCAAAAGACCGAGGTCATGAATCAAAGGACCCTGATCCTCGTGAGGCGCGATGACGATGGTTGCATTGCTTGGCGGATCGGCGGCGGCGGACGCTTCACCAGCGCCCAGCGCCAAAGACAAACCGACGGCATAGAGGAAAATCGGCCGCATACACTCCCCGCTTCGGAAAAGCCGCGCTCTCCGAACCATCGCGAACGCCTCTGTTTTCCGGGCAGAAAACCGAGCCTATCCGCGACCTTCGATCAGGACCGCCGCCAAAGCCTGACGAGCATCATGCCGCACAGGACGGCGGCGGCCGCGAGCGCGACCGGAACGCCGGCGCCGATCGAGGGAGCCGGCGCGCCGAGCGGCATCGCCTGCGCGGCGGTCGCCGCTCCGATGAGACACCCGCTCGCCAAAATAAATGATCTCATTGACTCTTCCTCATGGCTCATTAGGTCGGACGATTGATTGCCAGCTTGCAACCAATCATAATGTAGCAATTTCGTCAAGTGGTTTGCGCGCGATTAACCTAAATTCGCCAATCTCGGTTCGTCGATCACGGGTCCGGCGGGTCCGAGTGGAACCGGCTCATGTCCCGGTCACCCCATGCGGATCTTCGCGAGCAAGGGTGGAATGGCGTCGATGAGTCAATTCTTTCCGTTGGTTACGCCTGACCGGACGGGCGTGTCATGAATTCCCTTAGGACCTTGCGCGGAGGCGCGCTATGACGGTGGCCGGAATGCGATCGAATTTCCCGCCGCCAGCGCGCGGCTCTCCGGGATTGACCGTAGAGACGGCGTTCCACCGATTGCCTGGGACTTCCACGACTCTGGATTGCTTTCCCATGGCCAAACTGCTATGCGCAAATGTGTAAACACCTGGATCCTGTCGAACGCCTCGGGTCAAGGCCATTCGCGTCCGTTGGTGAATTTGGCTGCGGGACAGCGACATCAAAAATGAAAACCGGGAAACTCGCGATCCGCAGCCTGGCCGCCGTCATTTTCGTGGCCGCCATCGGGGCGGCGTTGTTTTATTGGCTGGAAGGGCCGGCGAAGGCGATCGCAAATCTGGAAGGCGCCTCGAGGGAAGACGTCTGGAGCGCATTCCTCTGCCGGGCGCCGCTATACACGCAAAAGGCGAAGGGCGACCTCCCCGACCTTTCATGGGCCGAGCTTTGGGGCCTGACTCGCCCCGGAAGGGGGTTCGATTGCACTGAAGGGAGCAGCCTGGAGTCGAGCGTTCAGTACAGCGCAACCGCCAGCGAAGCCGATCGCAAAGCCGGGGCTCGCATCTTTCATGAACGATGCAGCGCGTGTCACGGCGTCAATGGATCGGGCGGCCCGTTCGCACCATCGTTGACCCGGCCGGACTACGATCACGGCGATAGCGACCTGGCGATCTACAAGGTCTTGCGAGACGGCGTTCCCGGCACGGGCATGCAAAGCGCGGATTTGACGCTGCTTCAGCGATTGCAGGTTGTTTCTTACCTGAAAGAACTGCAGGAGCGGCAGTCCGAACCGCTGAAGCCGCAGGCGTCGGGCCTGGCTATCCAGGTGAGCGACGAGAGCCTGCGCGCCGCCGGCGCCAACCCGGACGAGTGGCTGATGTATTCGGGCGCCTATAATGGATGGCGCCACGCCTCGCTCGCCGAAATCACCCCCGCGAACGTCGGGCGGCTGAGCATGCGGTGGGTCAAACAGTTCGACATCAGGGATTCGAACATCGAGGCCACGCCGCTGGTGATCGACGGAACGATATTCATGGTCACCGGTCCTGGCCACGTCTTCGCCCTGGATGCGAAGACCGGCGCCACGATTTGGGAATACAAGCCACCCATTCCGGACGGCCTGCATATAGAATTCCGGGTGAACCGGGGGCTTGCGGCGCAGGGGGCCACGCTCTTTTTCGGCAGCCTCGACGGGTATTTGGTCGCGATCGACGCAAACAATGGAAAGGTCATCTGGCGAACGCTGGTCGCAAGCCCCTCCGAAGGCTACACGATGACCGGGGCGCCGCTCGTCGTCAATCATTCCGTCATGGTCGGGGTCTCTGGAGGCGAGTTCGGGATTCGGGGGTTTCTCGCCGCCTATGACGTCAAGACCGGCCAGCAGCAATGGCGATTCAATACGATCCCGGGTCCAAGCGAAGCCGGGCACGAAACATGGGGGAACGGCGCCTGGAAATCTGGGGGCGGGGCGACCTGGAACACCGGGAGCTACGATCCGGAGACCGACCTCCTCTACTGGGGGGTCGGCAATCCAAGTCCGGGCTTCTCGGGCGACGTGCGCCCCGGCGACAACCTGTTCACCGATAGCGTGATCGCCTTGCACGCCTCCACCGGCAAACTGGCGTGGCATTTCCAGTTCACGCCGCATGATGAGCAGGACCGGGATTCGGCCCAGACGCCGATTCTCGCGGACGTCCCAGTCAAAGGCGTGGTCCGCAAGGCGATTCTGTGGCCGAACAGGAACGGATTCTACTACGTCCTCGACCGGATCACCGGAGAGTTCCTGGCCGGGACGCCCTTCGTCGACGTGACCTGGGCGAGGGGGTTGACCCCAGCCGGCCGGCCGATCCTGTCGGACGTCGCCAAGGTGTCGACGGAAGGGCGGAGCATAAGCCCCGGCGTCGATGGCGGGACGAACTGGCAAAACCCCGCTTTCGATCCGCGGCGAGGGTCTGTCTTCGTCCCTGCCAACGAGGGCAGTTCGGTGTTCACAAAGCTCCCTGCGGAAAAAGTGACCCGCGGGCAGAACGGATATTATGTCGGCAGCGGTTCGAGCGAAACGGAGCCGCCGATTCGCAAGGTCCTCGCGCTCGACGCCGCGACCGGCGCGCGGAAATGGGAATATGTCGCGCCATCGGACCCGGCTTCCGGCAATCCGAGGAGCGGGCTGCTTTCGACGGACGGCGGATTGGTGTTTGGGGCCTCGGGTGGGGACGTTTTCGCGCTGGACGCCGACACGGGGCGCGAACTGTGGCGCCGGCCGCTCGGCGGCGCCACCAAGTCCCCGCCGATTTCGTTCGAGCTCGATGGCCGGCAGGTGGTTCTGGTCGCGGCGGGGCGGGCGCTGTTCGAGTTCGGGCTGTAAGGGTTTCGCCGGGCGCGCCGGCGTTTCACATGTCCGCGCCGAATTTGACTTGTGGCGGCGCCGGCCCTTGGCCTAAAGCTTGCATTATCAGGGTCGTTTTCGGGGACTTTTCCGATGTGTGGAATTGTCGGCATTCTGGGGAAGGGGCCGGTCGCGGGCTCGATCGTCGAGGCGCTGAAACGGCTCGAATACCGCGGCTACGATTCCGCGGGCGTGGCGACGCTCGAAGGCGGCCGCCTCGCGCGGCGGCGCGCCGAGGGCAAGCTCAAGAACCTCGAGGCGAAACTTGCGGCCGCGCCGCTCGCCGGGAGAACCGGCATCGGGCACACGCGCTGGGCGACGCATGGCAAGCCAACCGAAATGAACGCCCATCCGCACGCCTCGCCCAGGCTCGCGGTGGTCCACAACGGGATCATCGAGAATTTCAGGCCGCTGCGCCAGGAACTCGCCGCCAAGGGCTACTCCTTTGCGACCGAGACCGATTCCGAGATCGCGGCCTTCGTGGTCGAGGACGAACTCGCCAGGGGCAAGGCGCCTGAGGAGGCGGTTCATGCGGCGCTCGGGCGCCTCAAGGGGGCGTTCGCGCTCGTCTACCTGTTCGAGGGCGAGGAGGATCTTCTGATCGGCGCGCGCCAGGGCGCGCCGCTCGCGGTCGGCTATGGGGACGGCGAAATGTATCTGGGCTCGGACGCGCTCGCGCTCAGCCCGTTCACCGACCGCATCGCCTATCTCGAGGAAGGCGACTGGGTCATGCTGAGCCGCGAGGGGGCCGACATCCGCGACGCGAGCGGCGAGAGGGTCGAGCGCCGCATCCAGCGCAGCCCGGCCGGCAGCCTGCTTATGGAAAAAGGCAATTACCGGCACTTCATGGCCAAGGAGATCCACGAGCAGCCGGAGGTGGTCGGGCACACGCTCGCCCATTACGTCGACATGGCCTCGCTGAGGCTCAAGCCATTCGCCTGGCCGGCCGACCCGAACGGGCTTAAGCGCGTCACGATCGTCGGCTGCGGCACCGCCTACATGGCCGGGCTCATCGGCAAGTACTGGATCGAGCGCTGGGCGAGGCTTCCGGTCGAGATCGACGTCGCCTCGGAATACCGCTATCGCGAGGCGCCCGTCGACGAGGGCGGGCTCACCATCGTCGTGTCGCAATCGGGCGAGACGGCGGACACGCTGGCGTCGCTGCGCTATGTCAGGGCCAAGGGATCGCGGACGATCGGCGTCGTCAACGTGCCGGATTCGAGCATCGCCCGCCTGACCGATGCGCTCGCCCCGACGCTCGCCGGCCCCGAGATCGGCGTCGCCTCGACCAAGGCCTTCACCTGCCAGCTCGCGGCGCTCGCCGCGCTGGCGATCGCGCTCGGCAAGGCGCGCGGCGCCATCGACGAAGCCGCCGAGCAGGCGCTCGTCGGCGAACTCGTCGCCACGCCCGGCCTCCTCGCCGAGGCGCTCAAGCTCGAACCGGCGGCCGAGAAGCTCGCGCACCAGATCGCGCGCGCGAGAGACGTCCTCTACCTCGGGCGCGGGCCCGCCTATCCGCTGGCGCTCGAAGGGGCGCTGAAGCTCAAGGAACTGAGCTACATCCACGCCGAAGGCTACGCGGCGGGCGAACTCAAACACGGGCCGATCGCGCTCATCGACGAAGCGATGCCGGTGATCGTCATCGCGCCCCGGGACCACGTGTTCGAGAAGACGGTCTCGAACATGCAGGAGGTCGCGGCGCGGGGCGGGCGCCTGGTGCTGATCGGCGACGCCCAGGCGGCCGAGGAGGCGGGCGTGGCGATCGAGCATGTGCTGCCGATGCCCAGCATGAAGGTCAATTTCGCCCCCCTCGTCTATGCCGCGCCGATCCAGATGCTCGCCTATTACACCGCGGTCGTCATGGGTAAAGACGCCGACCAGCCGCGCAACCTCGCCAAGTCGGTCACGGTGGAATAGCGTCCAAGCAGGTTCTCGTTGGGCAGGCCCGGATACAATCGGGACGCGAACGCCGCGCAAGCAAACGCCAATAAACGCCCTTAAATGAGGCTAAGTGCTAGTAAAATAGCTGGCGTTTACTAGCGCTTATTTTTGCGAATCGGGACTTTTCAAAGGGTTACTGCCGATTCAAATAAGAAAAACCCTCCCGGTTTCTGAGCTCGCTATTCCGGGTTGTGGCAACGGCCTCGATGTTGTTGCCGTCGGGATCGAGAACGAAGGCGCCGTAATAGTGCTCATGATAGTGGGGCCTCGGGCCGGGGGCGCCGTTATCCTTGCCGCCCGCGGCCAAAGCCGCCCGGTGGAACGAATCGACCTCGGCGTGGGTTTGCGCGGTGAACGCCACATGCGCACCCCCTTTTGGCTTGTTTCCCGTGCCGATCCAGAAGAATGCCTTGTTATCGCTGCCGAAGCCCGCGTGGGCGTCGGCCCCGGTCTGTTCGGCGGTCAGTTCCATGATGACGCCGATGCCGAGCGGCTTCAGCGCCGCGACATAGAACGCCTTCGCTCGATCCATGTCCCTAACCGCAAAGCCGATGTGGTCAATCATGACTGCCTCTCGTGGCGCTGGCCTCCGTCGCGGCGGCTTGGGTTCGTGCTATAATGGCTTGCCTCGGGCAGAGCCAGAGGCGAGCAAGCGGGCGCTAGCGGGAGGCCCGTCGATGAATCCGATCAACGCGACGCACCCTTATGCGGGGCATCATGCGGAGGCGGCTTATAGCCGCTGGGCGCCTGTTTACGACCTCATCTTTGATCTGCCGTTCTATCCTGGCCGGGCGGCGGCGGCGCGCGCGGCGGGGGAGGCCGCGGGTCCCGGCGGTGAGATCCTGGTCATCGGCGTCGGCACCGGGCTTGAACTGCCGCTTCTGCCGGGCAACGTGCTGGTGACGGGGATCGATATTTCGGCGCCGATGCTGCGCGCGGCTCGCGCGCGCGTCGAGCGCAAGCGGCTGGCTCAGGTCAAGGGGCTCCATGTCATGGACGCCGGCGCGCTCGAATTTCCCGATTGGGCGTTCGACGTCGCTCTTGCGCCCTATGTGATGAGCGTCGTTCCTCATCCGGAACGGGCGCTCGATGAGGCCTGGCGGGTGCTCAGGCCGGGCGGCGCGCTCATCGTGATGAACCATTTCGCGGCGCCGGAGGGGTTTCGTGCCGCCGTCGAGCGCCGCATGGAGGGCGCCGCCGCGTGGCTCGGCTGGCATCCCAACTTTCCCTATTCGGCGATCGGGGACTGGGTCGATTTGCATCCCGACGCGCTCGTCGCCGAGCGGAGCGAGCTTGCGCCGATGAAGCTGTTCACCCTGCTCAGGATCACCAAGGCGGGGTGACGCGTCGGTTCGGATCGAGCCAATGACGCTCGATCATGTCGAGGGCTACCGGCGCGCTCTCGACGCCGTTGCGCGCGAACGCAAATACTTGACGATGCTCGAAGCCCTGCCCGAACCGGACACGCTGAGGTTCGTCAGGAGCAGTCTCGAAAACGGGAGCCCGATGATGGTCGCGCTCGTCGGCTCCGAGGTCATCGGCTGGTGCGACGTCCGCCGCGAGGTCTTCCCCTCGCGGGCCCACCGCGGAACGCTGGGCATGGGCCTGTTGCCGGAGTGGCGCGGCCGTAGCGTCGGGCGGCGTCTGCTCGAGGCGACTCTGGCCAAGGCGCGGCGCTCGGGCTTCAAACGGATCGAGCTCGATGTGCATGCCGACAACCAACGCGCCATCGCCCTCTATGAAAGGGCGGGCTTCGTCCGGGAGGGGATTGTCCGCGATGCGAGCCTGATCGACAGCGTGTTTCGCGACGCCATCCTCATGGCGATCGTCGAGCGTTGAGACCCGCGCCGCGGAAGGAGGCCGAGGACGCGGGCCGCGCCGCCGAGCTTGTTTCCTTGCCGAGTCGAACTTACCTTCCCCTGCGGGCCTCTTTGGCCCGCCCTTCAGAATTGGACGCCTTGCAAGATCGATCCCCCCATCGGCCCGCGCCGAAGGCCGCCCGCGGCGCGGCGCGGCGTTCCGCGCTGCCTTCGCGCGAGGAGCTGATCGCCTTCATCGCCGGCGCGCCGGCGCCCAACGGGGAGCGCGCGCCGGCGCGGGTAACGAAGCGGGACATAGCCCGCGCCTTCGGCGTCAAGGGCGAGGCGAAAGCGGAACTGAAACTGCTCATCAAGGATTTGCAAGCGGAGGGCGCGGTCGCGCGCGGCCGCAAGGCGTTAACCGTCGAGGGCCGCCTTCCTTCGCTCGTCGTCGCCGACATCGCGGAACTCGGCCGTGACGGCGAACTGATCGCGAGGCCCGTGGAATGGAGTGGAGACGCGCCAGCGCCTCGCATTCTCGTGCGCCGCTCCCGCGCCAAGCGCGACCGGGCGCCCGCGCCAGCCTTGGGCGCGCGGGTGCTGATGCGGGTCGAGTTCGACGCCGACGCCGGCCCCAAGGCGCCTGCCTATTCCGGCCGCGTGGTCAAGATCCTCGACAAGCTGAAGGCGCGGGCCTTCGCCGTCTATCGGGTCGCGGCGGACGGAAAGGCTCGCGCGCTTCCCGTCGAGAAGCGCGGGGCCCGCGAGTATCTGGTGCCTCCCGGCATGGCGGGCGACGCCAAGGACGGCGACCTCGTCGCCATCGAACCGTTGCGCGAGGGCCGCCTCGGTCTTCCGCCCGCGCGCGTGGTCGAGACGATCGGCTCGGTCAAGTCAGAGCGGGCGGTGAGCCTCATCGCGCTCGAGACGCATCATATTCCGCACGTCTTTTCGCCCGCGGCGCTGAAAGAGGCGGAAGCCGCGGCGCCCGTTCGGCTCGCGCCCCCACGCGAGGACTGGCGGGCGCTCAAGCTCGTCACGATCGATCCGCCCGACGCCAAGGACCACGACGACGCGGTCCATGCGGCGCCCGATTCCGATCCTCAAAACCCCGGCGGGTTCGTCGTCACCGTCGCCATCGCCGACGTCGCGGCCTATGTCCGTCCCGGAACGGCGATGGACGGGCAAGCGCTCGAGCGCGGCAATTCGGTCTATTTCCCGGATCGCGTCGTGCCGATGCTGCCGGAGCGGATTTCCAACGACCTCTGCTCGCTGCGCCCGCACGAAGACCGGCCGGCGCTCGCTGTGCGCATTGTGCTCGGCGCCGACGGGCGTAAGCGCTCGCATAAATTTCACCGCATCATGATGCGCTCGGCCGCCAGGCTCTCGTACGAGCAGGCCCAACGCGCAGTCGACGGGCGGCCCGATGAGACGACGAAGTCGCTCCTCGACAGCGTGCTGAAGCCGCTCTACGCCGCTCATTCCGTCATCAAGATCGAGCGCGAGCGCCGCGATCCGCTCGATCTGGAATTGCCCGAGCGCAAGCTCGTTCTCGACGCCGAGGGACGCCTCAAGGACGTGCGGTGGCCCGAGCGGCTCGAAGCGCATCGGCTGATCGAGGAGTTCATGATCCTCGCCAATGTCGCCGCCGCTGAGGCGCTGGAGGCCGTGCATTCGCCGCTCCTCTATCGGGCCCATGACGCGCCGAGCGTGGAGAAGCTCGAGGACCTGATCGAGTTCCTGCGCACGATCGGCGTCAAGCTCGCCAAGGGCGAGCGCGTGCGGCCCTCGCATTTCAACGGCGTCCTCGCCCGGGTGCGCGGCCATGCGGTCGAGGCGCTGGTCAACGAGGTGGTCCTGCGCGCCCAGGCGCAGGCCGAATATGCCCACGAGAACTACGGCCATTTCGGCCTCAACCTGCGACGCTACGCGCATTTCACTTCGCCGATCCGGCGCTACGCCGACCTCATCGTCCATCGCGCGCTGATCCGGGCGCTCAAGCTCGGTCCGGGCGGTCTCAGCGACATGCGCGCGGGCGAGATGGCGCAGATCGCCGAGCACATCTCCGCCGCTGAACGCCGCGCGATGGCGGCGGAGCGGGAAACCGTCGATCGGGTGATCGCGGCGCATCTGGCCGACCGGGTCGGCGCGATTTTTGCTGGCCGCATCGCCGGAGTCACTCGCGCGGGCCTGTTTGTGAAACTGAACGAAACCGGGGCCGACGGCTTCGTTCCCGCGGCGACCCTCGGCGAGGATTATTTCCGCTTCGAGGAGGCCAACCGCGCGCTGATCGGGACGCGGACCAAGGAGACGTTTAAGCTCGGGGACGCCGTCAATGTCCGTCTCGTCGAGGCCGCGCCGTTCGCGGGCGCGCTCAGGTTCGAGATCGTGCGCGAAGCATCCGGGCAGCGCCGCGCGCGAAATCCGCTTGCGTCGCGCATGCCGATCCGCAAGGACAGGCGTCGATGAACGACATGTCCCGCATCTGGCGCATTCCCACGCCCCCGCCGGAGCGCTCGCTGCGCGACGCGATGGTGCGCGGTTTCCTTGGCCGCTGTCCCGCCTGCGGCCGGGGCCGCCTGTTCCGCTCCTATCTCAAGGTCGTCACTGCCTGCCCGATCTGCGGCGAGGACTTGAGTCCTGAGCGCGCCGACGACGCGCCGGCCTATATCACCCTCCTGATCGTCGTCCATGGGGTCGGCGCCGGGGTGCTGACGTCCGATGAACTGTGGCCGAATGCGTCGCTGCTCTGGGTCGTCATGTTCTGGCTGTGGGTGGCGCTGGTCGCGAGTCTTCTCATCTTGCCTCGCGCCAAGGGGGCGATCGTCGGTCAGCAGTGGGCGCTTTGCATGCATGGCTTCGGGGCCGACCGCAGGTGAATGAGGGCAGCCCGCCCGAACGCGCGCGCACCCTTCGGCCGCGCGACGCGGCGACGCTCATTCTGGTCGAACGTTCCGAGCGCGACGGCGCGCGGGTGCTGATGGGCAAGCGCCATGCGGCGCACCGGTTCATGCCGGGCAAGTTCGTCTTCCCGGGCGGCCGGGTCGAGCCCGAGGACCGGCGCATGGCTGCGGCGGGCGCGCTCGACGCGCATGTCGAGGAGAAGCTCAACGCCCGCGTGCGCCGGCCTTCGCCCGGCTTCGCCCGCGCGCTGGCCTTGGCCGCGATTCGCGAAACCTTCGAGGAAACCGGCCTCGCCATTGGACTCCTTGGCCATGGGGCGTTCGACAATCCGCCGCCTGGCGCCTGGACGCGCTTCGCGGCGACCGGCGTCCGGCCTTCGCTCGACGCCATCGATTTCCTCGCCCGCGCGATCACCCCGCCCGGACGGACGCGGCGCTTCGACGCGCGCTTTCTCGTGGTCGACGCGCGCTTCATCGCCGGACGCGTGGAGGGTGCGGTCCATGCCGACGCGGAACTGGTCGAACTCGTCTGGACGCCGCTCACGGAAGCCCGCAATCTCGATTTGCCCGCGATCACCCAGGCCGCGCTCGCCGACCTCGATGAGGCGCTCGAAGGCGGCCTCGACAGGCGCCGGCCACGCCCCTTCTACCGGGAGCTCAGAGGCAAGCGGCTGCGCGAGCAGTTGTAATATAACAGGCTCAGACCGCCTGCCTCAGGCGGCCAGCCGGACCGGCGGCAACCGGCCGGCCAATTCCATCAGCGCGAGATGATAGGCCCGCGCGGTCCGGCGCGAACTCTTGTAGCGCGCCATCACCACGTCGAGCAGTTCGATCATGATCTCGCCGTCGACCTCAGCCAGATGGTCGAGGGTGAGATTGCAGGACTCGAGCGCGCCGATTAGCGCCTCGCGCAAGTCCTCGAAGACGCCCATGTCGCCGCCTATGAGGGCCCGCCAGACGCGGGCGTGCAGGCGGGTGAGATCCCGCGCAAGCTCGCGGTCGGCGATGAGGCTGTAGTAGGCGGCGGCCAGCTGATCGTAGATGACCGGCTCGGACCATTGCTTGAGGCCGGAGAAGCCCTCGGATAGGTCGGCCAAACCCATGACAAAGCTCCCCGGCGACGTATTTCGCAACGCGAATCAGGAGGTTAGGCCTCGCGAGGCGACGAGGAAAATGATCGGCGGCGGTTAACGAGGAGTAAATCGCCAGGGCTGTTTATCCACAAAAGTTTTGCCCCCTGAAGCGCATTTCGGCTTGACGCAGCGAAAATGCCCGCGGGAACGCCTGGAGCGGCTCTAATGCAAGCCGGTCGCCTCGACCCACCAGTCTGGATGGTCCCCGGTGATGCTTCGCCGCGCGGCCGCCGCGCCCCGCCGGTCGCCGAACAGGGCGAAGCACGTGGCGCCCGAGCCCGACATGCCTGTCACTCGGGCCTCGCGGATTTGGGACAGACTTGCGAGCACGTCGGCGACCGCCGGCGCGACCCGGATCGCCGCGGCCTCCAGATCGTTGCCGGCAGACGAGAGGAAGTCCATGAGCGCGCCCGTGTCCAGTCCCGTCTGGGGCCATGGCCGGGCAGGGGAAGGCGCCTTCGATCGCGGCTCGAGGTCGAATGCGGCGAAAACCTTCGGCGTCGGCGCCAA
>DATNBG010000060.1:0-2416 GCA_035572075.1 Roseiarcus sp.
ACCACCCGTTCGCAGGCCGCCGAAAGACTGCTCACCGAGGCGCGCGCAAGCTTGAGGGAACGCGACGCCGAGATTCGCGGCTTCGAGCAGCGGGCGCTGGAAAGCTCGCTCGCCTTGAAATCCAAAGACGCGGCGCTCGCCAATCTCGAGAAAGATCTGGGCGCGGCGCGCGCGCTGCACGCCGAAGCCGACAGCGCCCGCGCTCAGCTCGATCAGCGGGCGGCCGAGCTCGGCAAGGCGTTGGAGGCCAAGGAAGCCGCGTTGCAGCGCGCGGAACAGAAGATCGCGATGGTTGAAGGACGGATCGCCGAAGAGAGCAAGGCGATGGCCGCCGAGCGGGAGCTTGTCGAGGAAACGCTGGCCAAGCTCAAGGATAAGCTCGAGGCCGAGCAGGCTCAGCGGGCTTTCGCCGAGGGAGCGTTGCAGGCCGCGCGGCAGGAACGCGGCTCCCGGCGGCGCCGCGATGCGGAAACCGCCGGCGGCGCCCAAGCGAAAGACGTGCAGGTTCCGGCCGGCGAAGGGGCGCGGGACAATATCGCGCGCCTGCGCGGGTGAGGCTAAGCCGTCCCAGCCGGACCGGCGCTGAAGCGAGGGCGGCGTCCGTCGAGCCTCACACTCCGCTTTGCCGTTCCCCGGCGCGCAATTCGCGGCGCAGGATCTTGCCGACATTGGTGTGCGGAAGCTGCTCGCGGAATTCGACCTGGCGCGGAACCTTGTAGCCGGTCAGATATTGGCGGCAGTGGGCGATGAGATCGGCTTTCGTCAGCGCAGGGTCCCTGCGCACCACCACGAGCTTGACCGCTTCTCCGGTTCGCTCGTCCGGCACGCCGACCGCGCCGGCCTCGAGCACGCCCGGATGGCTCATCGCTGCCTCCTCTACCTCATTCGGATAGACATTGAACCCGGAGACGTTGATCATGTCCTTCTTGCGATCGACAACGAACACGTAGCCGCGCTCGTCGATCCGCGCGATGTCGCCGGTGCGCAGGAACCCGTCGGCGGTCATCACCTTCGCGGTCTCGTCGGGGCGGTTCCAGTAGCCCGCCATCACCTGCGGGCCTTTGATGCAGAGTTCGCCCGGCTCGCCGATCTTGAGGTCGCGGCCCTCGTCGTCGCGAATGGCGATCGAGGTCGAGGGCAACGGCAGGCCGATCGCGCCGGTGAAGCCTTCGACGGTCAACGGATTGGCGATCGCGGCGGGAGAGGTCTCGGTCAGGCCATAGGCTTCGATCAGCGGCTTGCCGGTCACCGTCTGCCAGCGCTCCGCGACCGCACGCTGCACCGCCATGCCGCCGCCGATCGAAAGATGGAGGCGGGAGAAATCGAGCTTGGCGAAGTCCTTGTTGTTGAGGAGCGCGTTGAACAGCGTGTTGACGCCGGGGATCGCCGTGAACGGCGTCCGCCGCAACGCCTTGACGAAGGCGGGTATGTCGCGCGGATTCGCGATCATGAGATTGGAGGCGCCGATCATCAAGGGCAGGAAGCCGTTCACCTGCAGCGCGAACACATGATAGAGGGGGAGCGCGGCGACGAAGGTTTCGTCCTCAGGCCGGATCGCCGGAGCGAGCCAGGCGTGCATCTGGCGCAAGTTGGCGATCATGTTGCGATGGGTCAGCATCGCTCCCTTCGGCACGCCGGTTGTCCCGCCGGTATATTGAAGAAAGGCGATGGCCTCGGGCTTGACGGCGAGCGCCGTGAATGGGCGCCGCGACCCGTCTTTGAGCGCGCGATTGAAGCCGACCGCATGGGGCAGGCGGAAGGCGGGAACGGCGCGCTTGACATGGCGCAGGACGGCGTTGACCAGCGGCCCCTTGGCGGCGCCCAAGAGGTCGCCGGCGCCGGTGACGATGACGGCCCGGACCGCAGTTCCCTCTATCGCCTTTTCCACCGTCGAGGCGAAGTTCGCCAGAACGACGATCGCCTCGGCGCCGGAATCGGCGAGCTGGTGGTGAAGCTCGCGCGGCGAGTAGAGCGGGTTCGTGTTGACGACCACATAGCCCCCCCTCAAGCTCCCGAACGCGGCGACCGGATATTGCAGGAGGTTCGGCATCATCAGCGCCACGCGGGCGCCCTGCGGCAGGCCCGCGACATTTTGCAGATAGCTCGCGAAAGCGCGCGACTTGAGGTCGAGCTCGCCATAAGACATCGCCCTGCCCATGCTGATGAAGGCGGCGCGGGCGCGGAACTTGTCGAGAGTGGCCTCGATGAAATCACCGAGCGAGCCGACGTCGCTCAAGTCGATCTCGGCCAGCACGCCCTCGGGATAGGACTTGAGCCAAATGCGGTCCATTGTTGTCCTCGCAGGCCTCGGCGTCTGAAAGCCCTGACATCGGGAGACTTAAACCAATGGCCAACACCCTCGAACAGGTCCGAGAGGCCGCACAGGTTAAGCGATCGCCCAAGGACGCCGGGTCTT
>DATNBG010000061.1:0-2161 GCA_035572075.1 Roseiarcus sp.
GCCAAGGCGCTCGGCGACAAGCGGGGCCTGACCCGCTACGCCGACTGCCTTTTGCCGATGGACGAGACCCTGACCCGGGTCGCGCTCGACGTGTCGGGCCGGCCGTTCCTGGTCTTCAATACCGAGTTTCCGGCCGAGAAGATCGGCGCTTTCGACACCGAGCTCGTGCGCGAGTTCTTCCAGGCCTTCGCCGGTAATGCCGGACTCACGCTGCATATCGAGACGCTTCACGGCGCGAACAGCCATCACATCGCCGAATCGTGCTTCAAGGGCGTCGCCCGCGCGCTTCGCAGCGCAATCGCCATCGATCCGCGCCAAGCCGAGCGCGTGCCCTCGACCAAGGGGGCGCTTTAGGCAAGCTATGAGCGTCGCCATCATCGACTATGGCTCCGGCAATTTGCACTCGGCGCGGAAAGCCTTCGAGCGCGCCGCGCGCGAGGCCGGCCTGAGCTGCGAGGTGAAGGTCACCTCCGCGCCTGAGGATGTGGTCGCCGCGGATCATATCGTGCTGCCGGGTGTGGGGGCGTTCGCGGACTGCCGGCGCGGGCTCGACGCCGTCTCCGGCATGGTTGAGGCGATGAGCGAGGCCGTGCGTAAGCATGGCAGGCCGTTCCTCGGCATCTGCGTCGGCGCGCAGCTCCTGGCGACGCGCGGCCTCGAGCATGAGACGGTCGCGGGCCTCGACTGGATCAAGGGCGACGTCGCGGCGATCAAGCCGGATGATCCCGCCCTCAAGATTCCGCATATGGGGTGGAACACCCTCGACGTCAGGCGGCGCCATCCGCTTCTCGATGGGATCAGGACCGGCCCCGGCGGCCTCCACGCCTATTTCGTCCACTCCTATCAATTGTACGCGGATGACGCCGCCGACGTGGTCGCGACCGCCGACTACGGCGGCGCGGTGACGGCGATCGTCGCCCGCGGCAATATCGCCGGCACGCAGTTCCACCCGGAAAAGAGCCAGACGCTGGGCTTGAGGCTGATCGCCAATTTCCTCAAGTGGCGGCCGTGATCCTCTTTCCCGCCATCGATCTCAAGGACGGCCAATGCGTTCGTCTTGTGCAAGGCGACATGACGCGCGCGACCGTCTTCAACGCCGATCCCGCCGCCCAGGCGCGGGCGTTCGTCGAGCACGGGTTCGACTATTTGCATGTCGTCGATCTCGACGGGGCGTTCGCCGGCAAGCCGATCAACGCCGAGGCGGTCCGGGGCATTCTCGCGCGTGCCAAGGTGAAGCTCCAGCTCGGGGGCGGAATTCGCGACATGAAGACGGTGCGCGGCTGGCTGGAAAGCGGGGTCACCAGGGTCATCATCGGGACCGCGGCGGTTCGCGATCCGGCCTTCGTGCGCGAGGCGGCGCGGCTCTATCCCGGCGGGATCGCCGTCGGCGTCGACGCCCGCGCGGGAAAAGTCGCCATCGAGGGATGGGCGAAAACTTCGGACATCTCCGCTCTCGATCTCGGGCGCCGGTTCGAGGACGCGGGCGTCGCCGCGATCGTCTACACCGACATCGTCCGCGACGGGGCGCTGGCCGGCCTCAATCTCGAAAGCACGATCGCGCTCGCCGACACGGTCGGGATTCCGGTCATTGCCTCGGGCGGCCTTGCCTCGATCGAGGACATCAGGCGCCTGACCGAACCGAAATGCGCGCGTCTTGCCGGGGCGATCGCCGGACGCGCGCTCTACGACGGCCGGCTCGACCCGCGCGAGGCGCTGGCGATCCTCCGCGCCGGCGGACGGTCGCAGCAGGCCGCAGGCTTGGCGCCATGACCCTCAAGGCCCGCGTCATCCCCTGCCTCGACGTCAAGGACGGGCGGGTCGTCAAGGGGGTCAATTTCGTCAACCTGCGCGACGCCGGCGATCCGGTGGAGAGCGCGATCGCCTACGATCAGGCGGGCGCCGACGAATTGTGCTTTCTGGACATCACCGCGAGCCACGAGGATCGCGGCATTCTGCTCGATGTGGTGAGCCGCACGGCCGAGGTCTGCTTCATGCCGCTGACCGTCGGGGGCGGGGTCCGCACGCCTGAGGACATGCGCCAGCTTCTGCTTGCCGGCGCGGACAAGGTTTCGATCAATTCGGCCGCGGTCGCGAACCGCGACATCGTGCGCCAGGGCGCCGAGAAGTTCGGCGCCCAGTGCGTCGTCGTCGCCATCGACGC
>DATNBG010000062.1:0-6916 GCA_035572075.1 Roseiarcus sp.
TGGCAAGCTGTTCGGGGGTCTGGCGCCGTCGCTTGGAGCGGCCCACCGCGAGACATTCGAGGCCCGACAATGCCGAAAGTAGCCGCGCGCCCGCTACGACCTGCGTTCTGCTGCTCCCCCCACGCTTCACCGGTTTTGCCCAGTGGGGCGGAGAAGCAAAAAACGACCCCGAAGGACCGTTCTAAGCAACTCATTTCCTTGAGGAAATCTGGAGCGGGCGAAGGGATTCGAACCCTCGACCCCAACCTTGGCAAGGTTGTGCTCTACCCCTGAGCTACACCCGCATCCATGGGCGGCGTCGCCGCCGGCCGCGCTTATGACGCAATGGTAACCAGAATGCAACACCCTCAGGGCTGGTCCCCGGCGCAAAGGATACCCAAATCGAGCGGACCACGCACGCGAGCGTGATTTGAATCGCCGGTTCGTCCGTGCCAAGCACGACGCCAAAGTGAGCTTTAGGGATGAACGAAGCCCTCAAACCGGACGACGTCACCCAACGCTCGGCGCCGGCGCCCCGTGAGACTGCGCCCGTCGAGACGGCGCCGAAGCGCCCGCGGAGCCGGTTCGCTTGGATCGCGATCGTTGCGGCCCTGGCGGCGGCGGGCGCGTTCGCGTGGCTGAAGCTCCCGCACGTCGTCCCGTCCATCAACCGGGCGGAGCATTCCGCGCGACACGAGCAGCCGCCGCAAACCGTGCGCGTCGCGCCCGTGACGCTCGGCGACATGCCGCTCGCCATCGACGCGCTCGGAACGGTGACCCCGTTCGAGACCGTCACCATCCGCACCCAGATCGCCGGCGTGCTTCAGAACGTCGGCTTCACCGAGGGCCAGATCGTCAAGGCCGGCGATTTCCTCGCCCAGATCGATCCGCGCCCCTATGAGGCCGCGCTCGCCCAGGCGCAGGGTCAACTGGCCAAGGACCAGGCGCTGCTTGGCCAGGCCGAGAGCGACCTCGCCCGCTACCAGCAGCTCGCCAAACAGGATTCGATCTCCAAGCAGCAGGTCGCCGACCAGGCCGCGCTGGTCGCCCAGGACAAGGCGTCGATCGCCGCCGACCAGGCGATGGTCAAGACCGCCGAGCTCAACGTCGGTTACGCCCATATCGTCTCGCCGATCACCGGCAGGGTGGGCTTGAGGCTCGTCGATCCCGGCAATTATTTGCAGCCCTCGGACGCCAGCGGCATCGTCGTCATCACCCAGATCGATCCGATCAGCGTCGTGTTCACGACCCCCGAGAAGAACCTGCCGCGCATCTCGGCGCGGCTCAAGGCCGGCGCGAAGCTTCCGGTCACGGTGCTCGACCGCGACAATGTCCACGCGCTTGCGACCGGTACCCTCACCACGTACGACAGCCAGATCGACGTGACCACCGGCACGATCAAGATGCGGGCGGAATTCGCCAATCCGGACGCCAAACTGTTTCCCCAGCAGTTCGTCAATGTCCGCCTTCTGGTCGACACCATGACCGGCGCGACGCTCGCACCCAACGCGGCGATCCAGCTCGGCGCGTCGGGCAATTTCGTCTATCTCCTCAACGGCGATTCCACCGTCTCCAAGCGCGACGTGACGCTTGGACCGAGCGACGCCAGCCACACCGTGATCGCCTCGGGGCTCGAGGCCGGCGACAAGGTGGTGATCGACGGCGTCGATCGTCTGCGCGACGGCGTCAAGGTGAAGGTCGTCGATAACGCGCCGGCGGCCGGGGCGCGGGGCGCGTCCCGCGAGAGCCAGGGGCAAGGCCGTGGCGGATCGGCGGCCGGCCTGGCCGGGTCGGCTGACGGCGAGGGCCAGCATCACGGGCGCCGCCAAGGCCAGTCAGACGCGGCCGGGAATCCGCCACCGCCCGCCGCCGCTCCTGCGCCCGGCGCGGAGGCGAAGCCGCCGGCGCCGCAATGACGCCGAGGCCCTTGGGCGCAAGGCTATGAACCCCTCCCGCATCTTCATCGAGCGCCCGGTCGCGACCAGCCTTCTCATGATCGCGATTCTCATGGTCGGGGTCATGGCCTTCCGGTTCCTGCCGCTGTCGGCCCTGCCCGAGGTCGACTATCCGACGATCCAGGTCCAGACCTTCTATCCCGGCGCGAGCCCGGAGGTGATGACCTCGGCGGTGACGGCGCCGCTCGAGCGGCAATTCGGCCAGATGCCGAATCTCAGCCAGATGATGTCGCAGAGCTCCGCCGGCGCCTCGGTCATCACCCTCAGGTTCGGTCTCGACATCGGTCTCGACATCGCCGAGCAGGAAGTGCAGGCGGCGATCAACGCCGCCGGCAATCTCCTACCCGCCGATCTGCCGGCGCCGCCGGTCTACGCCAAGGTCAATCCGGCCGATGCGCCGATCCTGACGCTGGGCGTCGTTTCGGACACGATGCAGCTGACCGAGGTCGAGGACATCATCGAAACCCGGCTCGTGCCAAAATTGTCGCAGCTCCCCGGCGTCGGTCTGGTCTCGATCTCCGGCGGGCAGCGGCCCGCCGTCCGCATCCACGTCAATCCGCTCGCCCTCGCCGGGGTGGGCCTTAATCTCGACGATCTGCGCACCACGATCGCCAACCTCAACGTCAACACGCCGAAGGGAAATTTCGACGGGCCGGCGCAGGCCTCGGCGATCAACGCCAACGACCAGATCCGCGACCCCAACGACTACGCGAAATCGATCATCGCCTACCGCAACGGCGCGCCGATCCGGCTCTCCGATGTGGCGAGAGTCGAGATCGCCCCCGAGAACGATCGCCTCAGGGCGTGGATGAACACGACGCCGGCGCTGATCGTCAACATTCAGCGCCAGCCCGGCGCCAACGTCATCAAGGTCGTCGACAGCATCAAGAAGCTCCTGCCGACGCTCCGCGAATCCCTGCCGGCGGCGATCACGGTCAAGCCGCTGACCGACCGCACGATCACCATCCGCGCATCGGTTCAGGACGTCGAATTCGAGCTTGCGCTGGCAGTCGGCCTGGTGGTGATGGTCATCTTCATCTTCCTGCGCAACATCCCGGCGACCATCATTCCCAGCCTGTCCGTGCCGCTCTCGCTGATCGGGGCGCTGGCGATCATGTATCAGGCCGGATTCAGCCTCGACAATCTGTCGCTGATGGCGCTGACGGTCGCAACCGGCTTCGTCGTCGACGATGCGATCGTGGTGATCGAGAACATAGCCCGGTTCCTTGAGCAGGGCGACAGTCCGCATGACGCGGCGATAAAAGGCTCGGCGCAGATCGGCTTCACCATCATTTCGCTGACCGTCTCGCTGATCGCGGTCCTGATCCCGCTTCTGTTCATGGGCGACGTCGTGGGGCGGCTTTTCCATGAGTTCGCGATCACCCTCGCCGCGGCGATCGTCATTTCCGCCGTGGTGTCGCTCACCCTGGTGCCGATGCTGTGCGCCAAGCTTCTCCGCCCGCACGGCCGCCGCGGCGAGGCGAGCGGAGGGCGGTTCTTCCAGGGCCTCACCCGCTTCTACGCCGCGACGCTGCGCGTCGCGCTCGATCACCAGGGCGTCATGCTCCTGATCGCGCTCCTGACGTTCCTGCTCACCGGCTACCTCTACGTGACCATCCCCAAGGGCTTCTTTCCCATCCAGGACACCGGCGTCATCCAGGGTGTGACCCAGGCCTCGGAGGCGATTTCGTTCGACCAGATGGCCGACCATCAAGAGGCGCTGGCGAAAATGATTCTCGCCGATCCCGACGTCGTGAGCCTCTCCTCCTTCATCGGTGTCGACGGCTCGAACATCACCCTCAACTCCGGCCGTTTCCTCATCAACTTGAAGCCCCATGCGAAACGCAAGGCGACGGCGAGCGAGATCATCCGGCGGCTGCAGAAGGAAACCGCGAGCGTCGCCGGCATATCGCTGTTCATGCAGCCGGTGCAGGACCTCTCGATCGACACCACGGTCAGCGCGACCCAATATCAGTTCACGCTCGAGAACCAGGACCTGGGGACGCTCGAGACCTGGACGCCCAAAGTGCTGCAGCGCTTGAGCGAGATTCCCTCGATCGTCGATGTGGCGAGCGATCTGCAGCCGGACGGCCGCTCGGTGATGGTCGATCTCGACCGCGCCAACGCGGCGCGGTTCGGCGTCACGCCCGCGATTGTCGACAACGTGCTTTACGACTCCTACGGCCAGCGGATCATCTCGACCATCTTCACCCAGAGCAACCAATACCGCGTCATCATGGACATCGATCCTAAGATGGCGGGCTCGGTGAAATCGCTCGATTCGATCTACCTGCCTTCGGCGGCGTCGACCGCCGGCCAGACGCCGCTCGGCACGGTCGCCAACACCACTGTCAAGACCGCGCCCTTGCAGATTTCGCACCTGAAGCAGTTTCCGGTGACCACCATCTCGTTCAACCTCGCGCCTGGCGCTTCCCTCGGCGGGGCGGTCGACGCGATCGGCCAGGCGCTCAAGGGGATCGGCCTGCCGCCGAGTTTCGCAGTGAGCTTCCAGGGCGCGGCTCAGGCCTTCCAGTCGGCGCTGTCGAATGAGGTGTTCCTGCTCATCGCGGCGATCGCGGCGATGTATATCGTGCTCGGCGTGCTCTATGAGAGCTTCATCCACCCGATCACCATCCTCACCACCCTTCCGTCCGCCGGCATCGGCGCGCTGCTCACGCTGAACGCCGCGGGGGCCGGGCTCGACATCATCGGCGTCATCGGCATCGTGCTCCTGATCGGCATCGTCAAGAAGAACGCGATCATGATGATCGACTTCGCGCTCGAGGCGCAGCGCGAGCAGGGTCTGCCGGCGCGCGAGGCGATCTTTCAGGCCTGCCTTTTGCGTTTGAGGCCGATCCTGATGACGACGGTCGCGGCGATCTTCGGCGCCCTGCCCCTGATGCTGGCGACCGGGGTCGGCGCCGAGCTTCGCCGTCCGCTGGGGCTCGCGATCGTCGGCGGCCTCGCCTTCTCCCAGGTGCTGACGCTCTACACGACGCCGGTCATCTATCTCTTCTTTGAGCGGCTCGGCGAGCGATTCGGCATGGGCGCGGCCGGTTCCGCTTTTGCCTCGGAAACGCCGTGAACAACCGGTTTTCCGAGCTCTTCATTCGCAGGCCCGTGGCGACGATCCTGCTCACGGCCGGCGTCATCTTCGCCGGGCTCCTCGGCTACTCGCGATTGCCCGTTTCGCCGCTGCCGCAAGTCGATTTTCCGGTCATCTCGGTTCAGGCGCACATGCCTGGCGCGAGCCCCGACACCATGGCGAGCTCGGTCGCGGCGCCGCTCGAGCGCCACCTGGGCCAGATCGCCGACGTCAACGAGATGACGTCGCAAAGCTCGCTCGGCACGACCCGCATCACCCTCCAGTTTGGCCTCGATCGCGACATCGACGGCGCCGCGCGCGACGTGCAGGCCGCGATCAACGCCGCGCGCGTCGATCTACCGGCCAGCCTGCGCCAGAACCCCACCTACCATAAAGTTAATCCGGCCGACGCGCCGATCATGGTCATCGCCATGTCGTCGACCACCCACACCGCAGGGCAGCTCTACGACCTCGGCTCCAACATTCTTCAGCAGCGTCTGTCGCAGCTTCCCGGCATCGGCGAGGTGGACATCTCCGGCGCGGCGCTGCCGGCTGTCAGGGTCGAGATCAACCCGGGCGCGATTTTCCACTATGGGATCGGGCTTGAAGACATCCGCGCGGCGCTCGCCTCCGCCAACGCCAACAGCCCGAAGGGCGCGATCGAGGACGACGACCACCACTATCAGATCTACGCCAACGACCAGGCCTCGCACGCCGCGCAATATCGCGACCTGGTGATCGCCTATCGCAATGGCGCGCCGGTCAAGCTCCGCGACGTCGCCGAGGTCGTCGACTCGGTCGAGGACCTTCGCAACGCCGGCCTTGTCAATGGCAAGCCCGGCGTCGCGGTGATCCTGTGGCGCCAACCGGGCGCCAACATCATCCAGGCGGTGGACGGCGTCAAAGCCGAGCTGCCGCGCCTGATCGCCTCGCTTCCGGGCGACATCGACCTGACCGTCGCCGTCGACCGCTCGGTGACCATCCGGCAGTCGCTTCACGACACCGAGAAGACGCTGATCATCGCGGTCTCACTGGTCATTCTGGTGGTGTTCGCGTTCCTGCGCAGCGTGCGCGCCGCGGCGATCCCCAGCGTCGCGGTGCCGACTTCCATCATCGGCTCGTTCGGGGTGATGTATCTGCTCGGCTTTTCCCTGAACAACCTGTCTTTGATGGCGCTGACGATTTCCACCGGCTTCGTCGTCGACGACGCGATCGTGGTGCTCGAGAACATCTCGCGCTATCTCGAACAGGGCATGGGGCGCGTCGAGGCGGCGATCCGCGGCGCGAGCGAAGTCGGCTTCACCGTGGTTTCGATCACGCTCTCGCTGATCGCGGTGTTCGCGCCGCTCCTCTTCTTCGGCGGCATCGTCGGGCGCCTGTTCGCCGAATTCGCGCTGACGCTCACGGTCGCGGTGCTCATCTCGATGGCGGTCTCGCTGACCACGACGCCGATGATGTGCTCGCTCATTCTGCGGCGCGGGCAGGAGACCCGGCACGGGCGCCTCTACCGGGCGACGGGGCGCGTCTTCGACGCAATGCTCGCGTTCTATCGTTCGACGCTGCGTGTCGCCCTTCGTCATCCCGGACTGGTCGCGCTGTCCCTGTTCGCCACGATCGGGCTCAACTACACCATGTTCCGCTACCACATGACCTATGGCCTGTTCCCGGTGCAGGACACCGGCCTCATCATCGGCGGGATCCAGGGCGACCAGAGCATCTCCTTCCAGGCGATGAAGACCAAGTTCGAGCAGCTGCAGACGATTGTCCAGGACGACCCGGCGGTCGACAGCGTGGTCGGCTTCACGGGAGGGCGGGCGACCAATAGCGGCTTCATCTATGTCTCGCTCAAGCCTTACGAGAAACGCAAGCTCACCGCCGACGAGGTGGTGGCGCGGCT
>DATNBG010000063.1:0-5045 GCA_035572075.1 Roseiarcus sp.
CGCCTCTTTCGCCGCCGCCTCGTCGTAGCGGGGCGTCGTGTCGTTGTGGAAGCCGTGGTTGGCGTTCTTGTAGATGTGCCCCTCGTGGGGGACATGGGCCGCGGTGAGTTCGGCGTCGAACGCCGGCCAGCCGCCGGTGATGCGGGTGTCGAGCTCGGCGTATTGGGCGTTGATCGGCGCCTTGATCTTCGCCGCGTCGGCGGCGCTCGGCTGGAGTCCATAGAAGGGAACCGCGGCGTCGAGCTGCGAGCCCATGCTGACGGCAAGCTTGTTGACGACGCCGCCGCCGAAGCAGAAGCCGACCGCTCCGGTTTTCCCGGTCGAATCGGGCAGGGTTCTCAGCCACTCGGCGGCGGCGAGGAAATCCGCCTGCATCTTGGCCGGGTCGACTTTCTTGAACAGAGCCGCGCCCTTCTCGTCGTCGCCCGGATAGCCGCCGACCGAGGTCAGGCCGTCGGGGGCGAAGGCGATGAAATTCGCGATCGCCAGGCGCCGCGCCACGTCCTCGATATAGGGGTTCAGGCCCCGGTTCTCGTGCACGACAAGGACGGCGGGCAATTTCTCCGTGTTGGCTGGGCGGACGAGATAGCCCTTGATCGAGCCGTTGCCCTTGGGCGAGGGAACGTCGACCGTCTTCGCCACGATGCGCTTGTCGTCGGGCGGAACCTCTATGGCCCAGGCGTAGTTGGGCCTCAGCATTTCGAACAGCGCGCCCGCGCTGACGCCGGCGGACGCGAACTTCCGCGCGCTGTCCAGGAACGCGCGCCGGCTCATGCCCCCATGAACATAGATGTCGAACAGGTCGAGAAGACCCTGCGGGAAGTCGGACGCTTTCTTTCGCTGCATGGCGATCCTCCGGTTCGGCGCGAAGCCCCGGCGGCTCCGGGCTCAAGGAACGAAGTTGCTCTGCCGCCGACCGGTCAGATGATAGACGTTCCCCTTGTCGTCCTCGACGATGCCGACAAAACCCGCCTTGGGCTCGAGGACCAGTTCCTTGGTCAGCGTCGCGGTGCGGAACGTCCACCCTGGAGGCGGCTTGAGGACGTCGCCGAGCGAGTCGAGCTTGCCGATGGTCAGGTCCGGGATGTCTTTCGTCGTGTAGGAGACCATCACCCAGGTCCGGCCCTTGGGATCGTCGAGCAGGTAGACCGGCGAGCCCTTCTTGAAGCCCATGACCGCCGTTCTCGCCGCGAACGTCGCGCGATAGGCCGGGGTAGCCGCCTTCGGCGAGAGCGCGGAGCCGGGCGCCTGGCTGTTGCCCCGCCATGCCGCGTTGAGCCCGTCGAAACTCCTGACCGCGCCGACCCGGTCGGCGAGCCAGTCGACCGTCCAGTTGTAGGCCGGGCCGATCCGCGCCAGCAGCGCCTGATATTGCTTGGCGATCCTCTTGGCGTCCAGTTTGCGGGCGAGCGGCGACGGCGCCGAATCGCGCGTGTCGTCGCCGCCGTTGAGGCCGGTCGTATCGTAGATGCTGACGTAGAGGACTCTCTTGAGCGGATCCTTGGCGAAGAGTTCGATCTCCTCGTAGCGGTAGTCGCGCAGACCGTCGAATTTTCGATATTCCGCGCCGGCGCAGTCATCCGGCAGCCCGCTGAAAAATCTGCAATAAGTCGCCTCGGCGCCATAGACGGGCGCGACGCCCTGGCCGGTCAGCGACAACAGTCCCAGCGCCAGTCCGCACAACGCCCGACCGCCGCGGCGCCTTCCGACCGTCGGCATCCCATCCTCCAGCTTGAGCCCGGCGTCGCCAACAGCGACCTCCCAATCATGGAGGGTAATTCTGAAGGCGACGTTCCTGCAACCCGGCTTCTTCGGGACGCCCGCGGCCGTTTGAAGCCCCCCCGCTGGCGATGGGCCAAAGTCCACGCCGAGCGTGAGGCTGCGATGAGGACTTGCGCCTCATCCCTTCTTCAGCTTCTCCGCCGCGCGCGGGGCGAAGTAGGTAAGCGCCCCGTCGGCGCCGGCGCGCTTGAACGCGATGAGGCTCTCCATCATCGCCTTGTCGCCGTCGATCCAGCCGTTCATCGCGGCGGCCATGATCATCGAATACTCGCCGCTCACCTGATAGGCGAAGGTCGGCGCGCCGAATTCGTCCTTCACACGGGCGATGATGTCGAGATAGGGCAGGCCGGGTTTCACCATCACCATGTCGGCGCCTTCGTCAAGATCGAGCTCGACCTCGCGCAAAGCCTCGTCGCTGTTCGCCGGGTCCATCTGATAGGTGCGCTTGTCGCCTTTCAGCGCGCCCTTGGAGCCCAGAGCGTCGCGGAACGGCCCATAGAAGGCCGATGCGTATTTGGCCGAATAGGCCATGATCTGCACATCGAGGAAGCCTTCGGCGTCGAGCGCCTCGCGGATCGCCCCGACGCGCCCGTCCATCATGTCGGACGGAGCGATCACGTCGGCGCCGGCGCGCGCTTGGTTGAGCGCCTGGCGGGTCAGCGCCTCGACCGTCTCATCGTTGAGGATTTGAAGTTCGCCCGAGGCGCTCTCGCGCACGAGGCCGTCGTGGCCGTGGCTCGTATAGGGGTCGAGCGCGACATCGGTGACGAGGCCGAGATGAGGGAATTCGCGTTTGATCGCGCGGCAGGCCTTGCAGACGAGGTTGTCCGTGTTGAAGGCCTCGCTGCCTTCAGCGTCCTTGAGCGCGGGCTCGGTATAGGGGAAGAAGGCGATCGCCGGGATGCCGAGGCTCGCTGCCCGCTCGGCCTCGCGGACCGCCTCGTCGACGCTGAGCCGGTCGACGCCGGGCATGGCGGCGACCGGAACGCGCTTCTTCTCGCCGTCGATGAGAAAGAGCGGCCAGATGAGATCGGCGGTGGTGAGCACATGCTCCGCCACCAGCCGGCGCGCCCAGTCCGCCTTGCGGTTGCGGCGCGGACGATGGGTGAGGCCGAGGCGGGCGGACGCGGCGACGCGCGCGGGTTTGTTCATCGGGGGCTCCTGGTCGCGCCGTTATACACCACAAACCTGCCTACGCGCCGGCAAGGAGGCGGCCGTCTTGACGTCGTCAGGGCTGCGGACCGGTAAGGCGCAGCTGCCCGTGCTCGGCGCGAAAGACGTTGCTGTAGAGGCCGTTGATCCACTGGCGCCCGCTCGCGGTCACGTTGAGGTAGCGGATCGCCTCCGAAATGTAGGGGGACACCTTCCCCCAGTAGAATTGCGGATATTTGTCGACCAGGTCCGCAGGCGATTCATAGCCAAGCTGCCCGTTCAGGCCGATTTCCTCGAATTCGTAATAGAGCGCGTTGGCCTTCCTCAGATAGTGCGGATCGCCGAGCTGGCCGATCAGGTCAGCCGCCCTGAGCAGCGCGGCATCCTCGTGGACCGCCTGCCGGTCGAGGTCGGTGGAATAGGGAAAGCGCGTGTGCTGGATCGCCCCGGCGATCCGCGCGCCGTCGAGCTCCTCGATCGAGGCCATGCGATCAAGCACGAACAGCTTCGACCGCTCGACGTGATAAGGCGCGAGCGCGGCGTCGGACGAGCCGCGCGGCAAACTGACCTTGTGGCCCGAGGCGTCGACCACATAGCCGTCGGGCCCGTCTCCTTTCAGGGTTCCGCGCACGTAGCCGATATCATGGGAGAGGCAGGCGACGATGAAGTGGGAGTAGTCATCGGGGGTCGAAGGGTTCAAGAGCGCCCGCCCCTTGAAGATGTCGTGGCCGGCAAGGGTCACGAGCATGGTGTGCTCGACATTGTGATAGAGCGCGTCGCTGTTGCCGATGCATTCGAGCGCGAGCCTGGCCGCGAACGGAATGATCTCGGCGAGGCGCGCGTGCGAGACCCCGAACCGGTCGCGCATGTCGTTGGCCAGAAACGAGCCGAGGGCGTCCGCGGCCAGGCCGGGCAAGGTGATCATCATGGGATCGCTCAAACCTCGTTCCACAAGCGAATCGCCGGCTCGCTCTTGCCGTGCTCATAGCCAAGGATGCTGACGCTCGCCGTGTCGAGCATCAAGAGGCGCCCCTCCGAAGGCGGAAGGCCGAGCCAGCGCGCCGCCAGCACCCGGAGAATATGGCCGCTCGAAAACACGATCGCTGGCGTCTCGGCTTCGCGCAGGCGGGCGATGACCCGGTCGGCGCGGGCGCCCACGTCGGCGGGCTGCTCGCCGTTCGGGCAGCCGTCGCGGAACAGGAGCCAGCCGGGGCGCTGGATGAGGATTTCGCCGGTCTTGCGGCCTTCGTAGTCGCCGTAGTTCCATTCGAGAAGGTCGGGATCGACCTTGGCCCGCTCGCCAAAGCCGGCAAGCTCGCAGGTGCGCCGCGCGCGCTGGAGCGGGCTCGTGAAGACACTGTCGAACGTCCGACCCTTGAGGCGCTCCTTGAGCGCGCGCGCCTTGCGCTCGCCTTCCTCGTTCAGCGGAATGTCGGTGCGGCCGGTGTGCCTGCCGCTTGCGCTCCATTCCGTTTCGCCGTGGCGGACGAGAGTGACGCTGGGCAGCATGGCGGGTCCAATTCGGATTTCGCTGGCGCGGGCGCGCTAGCCCAAAGGATCACTCCGCAGGAGCGCTCTCCGCACGCCTCGACAGAGACGCCATCGAATCGAAGACGCCGTCGCGCCGAATCAGCGCGTGGAACAAGGCCGCGGCGAGATGCATCAGGATCAGCGCGAAAAAGAGGAAGGCGAGATAGAAATGCGCGTTCCACAGCGCCGTATGCAGGCTCGCGCTTTGTGGCACGATCCGTGGCAGCCACACGCCCGGCCACAAAACCACCGGGTAGTCCGCGGCCGATAGCATCGCCCAGCCGATCAGCGGCAACGCGATCATGAGCGCGTAAAGCGCATAGTGGGAGAGATACGCCGCGAGCTTCATGGGTTCGGGCAAATCCGCGGGCAGGGGCGGGGCGCCGGAACGCAAACGCACGACGAGGCGGATCAGCGCGAGAATCAGGATCAGGATCCCGAGCGGCTTGTGAATATTGACCAGCGTCAGATAGCTCGGCGCGACCGTGGACGCCATCCCGACGCCGATGAACAGCATGGCCAGTATGCAGACCGCCATCAGCCAGTGCAGCGTCCGCTGGAGCGATGTGAAGCGCTGAACG
>DATNBG010000064.1:0-2297 GCA_035572075.1 Roseiarcus sp.
GCCGCGTATTACCCGCGCTCAGGTCATGGACGTGCTGTCGAGCCAGGCCAATCTCGCCGGCTACCGCGCGGTGATCGACGCGGCGGCGGAATATGGCCGGGCTCTGCCGATGATGATGACGCCCGCCGGCACAGTCCCGGCGGCGAAGCTGTTCGTCATGGGCGTCGGCGTCGCCGGCCTCCAGGCGATCGCGACCGGCCGGCGCCTGGGCGCGGTGGTCACGGCGACCGACGTGCGTCCGGCGACCAAGGAGCAGGTCGAGTCGCTCGGCGCGAAATTCGTCGCCGTCGAGGATGACGAGTTCAAGCAGGCCGAGACCGCAGGGGGCTATGCGAAGGAAATGTCGGACGCCTACAAGCAGAAGCAGGCCGAGCTGATCGCTTCCCATATCGCCAAACAGGACAT
This sequence comes from Roseiarcus sp., assembly GCA_035572075.1. Lineage (GTDB taxonomy): Bacteria > Pseudomonadota > Alphaproteobacteria > Rhizobiales > Beijerinckiaceae > Roseiarcus. The sequence continues at coordinate 406 of DATNBG010000064.1, forward strand.
CGTCGTCACCACCGCGCTGATCCCGGGCCGCCCGGCGCCGCGTCTCGTCAGCGCCGACATGGTCAAGTCGATGCGCGCGGGCTCGGTCATCGTCGATCTCGCGGTCGAGCGCGGAGGAAATTGCGAGCTTGCGAGGCCCGGCGAACTGGCGGTCAGCGACAACGGCGTCAGAATTGTCGGCTATTCGAACGTCACGCGGATTCCCGCCTCCGCCTCGGCGCTCTACGCCCGCAATCTTTACGCTTTCGTCGAGACGCTGATCGACAAAGAGGCCAAGTCGCTCGCGGTCAACTGGGACGACGAGCTGGTGAAGGCGACCTGCCTCACCCGCGACGGCGCGATCGTCCATCCCAACTTCATCCCCCAATAGATCCTTGCGCGCTTTGAGCGCCGGAGAGCGAGATGGACAACCTCGACGCCGCGATTGAAAAACTTCGAGCCGCCGCGGACGCCGCGCGGCAGGCGGCCCAGGCCGCGCAAAGCTACAGCGACCAGCTCGCCGCGGCCGGCCACGCGGCGAGCGGCGGCGCGATCGATCCGTTCGTGTTCAGGCTCGCGATTTTCGCGCTTGCGGTGTTTGTCGGCTATTACGTCGTCTGGTCGGTGACGCCGGCGCTGCATACGCCTCTGATGTCCGAGACCAACGCCATTTCCTCGGTCATCGTGGTCGGCGCGCTTCTGGCGGTCGACAGCGATTCCACGATCGCGCGGTTCGTCGGGTTTCTCGCGCTCATCCTCGCCTCGGTCAACATTTTCGGCGGGTTCCTGGTCACCGAGCGCATGCTGGCGATGTACAAGAAGAAGGGCTGACGGGAAGTGAACGCCAATCTCGCCGCCCTGCTCTATCTCGCCGCCGGCATTCTGTTCATTCTGGCGCTGCGCGGACTGTCGTCGCCCGCGACGTCCCGCCAGGGCAACCGCTTCGGCATGATCGGCATGGCCCTCGCGGTCGCAACGACGCTCGCGCTCAGGCCGCCGTCCGCGCTCTCCTGGCTGCTCATCATCGTCGGCGTCGCCATCGGCGGCAGCATTGGCGTCTGGCGTGCGCGCACCATCGCGATGACGGCGATGCCGCAGCTGGTTGCGATGTTCCATTCGCTGGTGGGTCTCGCCGCGGTGCTGGTCGCCGCCGGCGCCCTCTATGCGCCCGAGGCCTTCGGCATCTGGGAAGGCGGCAGGATCCACCCGGTCAGCACCATCGAAATGTCGCTTGGGCTGGCGATCGGCGCGATCACCTTCACCGGCTCGATCATCGCCTTCCTCAAACTCGACGGGCGCATGTCTGGCGCGCCGATCCTTCTGCCGCAGCGCCATCTCGTCAATAGCGCGCTCGGGATCGCGCTCGTGGTCTTGATCGCGCTCTTCTACGTCACGCAATCGCCCGTCTGCTTCTGGCTCGTCGCGCTGATCTCGCTCGCGCTGGGCGTGCTTCTCATCATTCCGATCGGCGGCGCGGACATGCCGGTCGTCATCTCGATGCTCAATTCCTACTCCGGCTGGGCGGCCGCGGGGATCGGCTTCACCCTCGGCAATCTCGCGCTCATCATCACCGGGGCCCTCGTCGGCTCCTCGGGCGCGATCCTGTCCTACATCATGTGCAGGGGCATGAACCGGTCGTTCATTTCCGTCATCCTCGGAGGCTGGGGCGGCGAGGTCGCGGGGCCCGCAGGCGCCAAGGAGACCCGCCCGGTCAAGCAGGGCTCGGCGGACGACGCGGCCTTCATGATGAAGAACGCATCGAAGGTGATCATCGTTCCCGGCTACGGCATGGCGGTCGCGCAGGCGCAGCATTCGCTGCGCGAGATGGCGGACCAGCTCAAGAAGAACGGGGTCGAGGTCAAATACGCCATCCATCCCGTGGCGGGCCGCATGCCGGGTCACATGAACGTTCT
>DATNBG010000065.1:0-4545 GCA_035572075.1 Roseiarcus sp.
CGGAACAGGGTTGATGGAAGCGCCCGGGCGACCACGTTCCATGACCGAAGCCTTCGTGCTCGACGGCGCGGCGATCGCGGAGGAGCTGCTCGCTCGCGTCGCGGAGGAAGCGCGCGCGCTGATCGCGCATGGGTTGACGCCAGGGCTCGCGGTCGTGCTGGTCGGCGACGATCCGGCGAGCCGGACTTACGTCGCGGGCAAGGGCAGGGCGGCGAAGGCCTGCGGCTTCCATTCGATCGAGCATGATCTGCCGGCCGGGACGAGCGAAGCGGAATTGCTGGCGCTCGTTGAGACTCTCAACGCCGATCCCGCCGTGCACGGAATCCTTGTTCAATTGCCGCTGCCCAGGCACATCGACGAGGCGCGGGTGCTGGAGGCGATCGCGCCCGCAAAGGACGTCGACGGCTTTCACCCGATCAACGTCGGCCTGCTCTCGATCGGCGATGAGCGGGCCCTCATCCCTTGCACGCCCGCGGGCGCGATGATCCTGATCGACAAGGCCTGCGAGCGGCTGGGCTCAACGCCGCCGGGCATGGAGGCGGTGGTCATCGGCCGCTCGAACATCGTCGGCAAGCCGATGGCGCAGCTCCTGCTCGCGCGCCATTGCACGGTGACCATCGCCCATTCGCGCACGCGCGACCTGCCATCGGTCGCCCGCCGCGCCGACATCCTGGTCGCGGCCGTCGGGCGCCCCGAGATGGTGCGGGGACATTGGATCAAGCCCGGCGCGATCGTGATCGACGTCGGCATCAACCGCGTGCCCGCCCGTGGGTCCGACGCGTCCGGCAAGCCCAAGACACGTCTGGTCGGCGACGTCGCCTTTGCGGAGGCCGCAGGCGTCGCCGGCGCGATCACGCCCGTTCCCGGCGGCGTCGGACGGATGACCATCGCCATGCTGATGGCGAACACGGTTCTGGCGGCGAGAAGGTCGGCGGGACTATGAGGAACGCTTACCCGGTCACAGCTGGAGCCGGGCCGTAGCCAAAACCGGCTGGCGCGCGGCGCGGCGATGAGCGAGGCCAACGACCCCTCCGAAGCCCGCTATGACCAGGATCCACGTCGCGGGTTCGGGCACGGCCGTCCCGGGCGCGGCGGTCGCGCTCAGGACAAGATTGCCTGTGACAACGTCCGCGCCGAACGGATCGCCGATGAAGGCGTCATAGGCCCGTTCGAAGCCATGAGTCGTACCCTCGGCCGTGAGCGTATAGACATAGGCCAGCGTGTCGCCGGTGTGGAGCACGCCGAGATCCACGCCCGTCGAGAAGGGATCGACCCGAAACCGCACCCGGCTTTGCGAAAAGTCGAAATCCTCGCGCAGCGGAGCGAACAGGGACCCGGCCGCTCCGATCAATTCCACATCGGCGAAATTGAGCAGGCCAAAGCCGCCGCCCTCATTGGGAATCTGAGTTTCAAATTCCTTGAGGCCGAACTCGACGCCGCCTCCCTTGGAGAAGGTTCCGTCGGGGTGCGTGATCACAGTCTCCACCTTGCCGGTCGCCTGTGCGGTTTCGGTGGAACTGGGATTGTCACGATTCGGCGGGATCCCGAACAGCTCGACCTGAAGCTCTGGGACCGTGATGTGCAGAGTGATGTCGACAGTGGGCGCGCCGGTGTAGACGAAGGTCTGCGTCCACAGCGACTGGGCGACCAGCTGTCTGACGACGTTCTGATCCGAACCGCCCGGGTTCGGGAGGCCGAAGATGCCCTGAGACACGCCCACGCCGCCATTGCCATCCGACTCCGCGAGCGACGAGGCGAAAGCGCCGGAGACGCTGGAACGGGCGGAAGGGTTAAAACCCACTGACGAGATGTGCAGAAGTTCGGCGCTTTGCTTCGGATCGGGCTCCGTGCCGAACAGAGGCTTGGAGTCCTGAAACACCGTGCCGCCCGGCAGGATGGCCTCGCTCACATTGGCGGAGAGGTCGATCGGGCTGCCGACGACGCCGAAGTCCGTGTCGGCGAATGCGGGGGCGTTTGCGGCGCCCAACAGCGCTGAGGCGCCCGCCAGCGTCCGGAACCAGGCATGTGGGTTTGTCATCATGGCGCATCCTCCCGACGCGGCGGTGGACCGGCACATTCTGACTGCGAACAAATTCAGAGAAATATCAATTGGTGGTTTTACCCATTCGAGATCGGCGGACGCGTCATGAACCCGCAAGCGCGAGCCGCGGAGGCGGCGTGACCGCGCCGGGCCGTCGCGCCGCCGGAAGGCTTGAGGACAGGCTCAGGGGCGACGTTGACCGCTGGGACGGTGCGCCGGCGGCCTGTGATGGGCAGGCGGGCGGTGGTGCGGCGGGCGGTGAGCCGGCGGCCGATGGACGGGCGGACGGTGGTGCGGCGGGCGCGGCCGGTGGTGAACGGGAGGGCGCCTCCAGCCGTGCCAGCCGGCCGGGCCGCCCCAGCCGAATCCGCGCCGCCACGCAAAGCCGCACTGATACCAGCCCGGGCCGCGCCAGGCGGAATTGTACCAGCAGTACCTCCGGCCGCCCCAGACGAATTGCGCCTTTTCGACCGGCGAGCTTTGCGCCAGCGCGGCGGGCGGCGCGGACGCGCCCAGGCTGAGCGCGGCCTCGGCGGGAAGGGCGAACTGAGAGATCAACCCCGCTGACAGGGCGAGGGAAAAGGCAAGCTTGCGAACCATGATCGGGTCCTCCCGAAGGGCGATTGTCGGCGCCCCGCTTGAACCTCCGATGAATGGGGAGGCGATCGTTCGCCCGGCGGGAGCGCGGCTCGCGAAAAAGGCCGCACCCGGCCTTTCGCGAAAAAGGCGCGCGAAATCATGGGAAGAGCCTCGCTACCGCGCGGAGGCGCGTCGTGCTATGCGCCATCCTCCCGGAAAACCGTCGCCTGACCCATGCGAGCGCCCGACATTTCTCTCTCGAGCGCCAAGCCGGCGCCAGAGCGCCCCGAACCCGGCCCCAGGCGCCCGATCCTCGATCCGCGCGACGGCGACGCGGAAGACGACGTCTCGAGTCCGAAGCAGAAGTCGCTTCTGGCGCTCGCCGGCGGGCTCCTCGCCGAGATCAGCCTGACGAAACTTGTGCTCGCGTGGACCGCCTCGATCCTGCTGCCCGCGGCGATCCTGGGCGCGGCGCCGCTCATCGCGACCGCCTGGGCGGGCGGCGTCTTCGTCCGTGTCGTGGAATTGTCCGGGATCGGCGCTGGCCTCGTGCTGCTCGCATTGGCGCTTGCGGGATGGGCCGGCTGGCGCCCGTTGTTTCGCGCGGCCGAGAAAAACTTCTGGGCGCTCAACGCGCTTGGCGTTCAGCCGGGATACGCTCTCGCCCGCGAGGCGATCCGCCATCTCATGGAACGGGCTTTCTCTCCGCGCGGCGGGCGGGAGCTGGCGCGGATGCGGGCGATGAGCTGCGCCGGCGCCGGGGTCCTGCTCCCCGCCATCGCCGCCCTGGTTGCGGCGCTCGTCTGGCCCGCGACGCGCTGGATCGGATCGGCGGCGGATCTCGCGGGGCCGCTTGAACTGATCCGGCCGACCCTCGCCAACGCAATCGTCATCATGTCGGCCTATCTCGCGGCGGCTTCGCTCGTCTGGGGCTTCGCCGACGCCAGCATGGACCAGCCGCTCGACCTCGAGGCGTTCGACGCCGCGCCGCCAGGCGGGCGCGTCTGGCGGGTCGCGCATCTCTCCGACATCCATATCGTCGGCGAGCGTTATGGCTTTCGCATCGAGAGCGGACGGGGGGGCCCGCGCGGCAACGAGCGTTTGAAGCGGGTGATGGCGCGCCTCGAGGCCGTGCACGCCGCAAGGCCGCTCGACCTTGTCCTCATCACCGGCGACATGACCGACGCCGGGCGCTCGGCCGAATGGGCCGAATTCCTCGACATCCTCGAGGGGCGCCCGGAGCTTGCCGGGCGGACGCTCGTTCTGCCCGGCAACCACGACGTGAATGTCGTCGACCGCTCGAACCCGGCGCGTCTCGACCTGCCGTTCAGCCCGGCGAAGACCCTGCGCAAGATGCGCGCTTTGTCCGCCATCATGGCCTTCGGCGGCGACCGTGTGCGCTTAATCAGCGCGGGCGCCGGCAAGCCCGGGCTCACGCTTCAGGCGGCGCTGGCGCCTGAGCGTCATGCGATCGAGGCTTTCGCCGATCGGGGAGGGCTTCGGTTGTCGAACCGTCTCAAGCGCCTCTGGGATGACCTCTTCCCGCTCATTCTTCCGCCGGCGGAGGACGACGGGCTCGGGGTCGCGCTTCTCAATTCGAACGCCGACACCAATTTCTCGTTCACCAATGCGCTCGGCATGATACCGGCGGGCCAGGCCCGCCGGCTCACCGCGGCGTTCGACCGATATCCCAATGCGGGATGGATCGTCGCCCTGCACCACCATCTGATCGAGTATCCAATGCCGGTCGCCGCCTTCTCCGAGCGGATCGGCACCGCGCTCGTCAACGGCAGCTGGTTTCAGCGCGTCCTCAAGCCCTATGCCGGGCGCATCGTCGTCATGCACGGCCACCGCCATGTCGACTGGGTCGGCGCCTGCGGCAGACTCAGGATCGTCTCCGCCCCCTCGCCGGTGATGGCGCCGGA
>DATNBG010000066.1:0-3804 GCA_035572075.1 Roseiarcus sp.
GAGCGCAGGAGCGGCAGCGCGTCGGCCAGCGCCCGCAATTCCGCGAACGAAACGCCGTCGTCCGAGCGCGGGACATAATTGAGGTTGGCCCCGAACGGAAAGTCCCACTGCCGCCCCTTGACCTCGGGCGGGGCCATCGGCGCGAGCGGCTGCAGCGGCCCGAACCAGGTCTCGGGCGAAACGCCGGTGATGACATAGCGCGTCGCATCGGCGAGGCGGGCGAATACGCTGGGCGGCAAGGCGCGTCTGACGGGTTCCGATGACATTCGCGAGGTCCGTTTCTCCGCTCTCCCTTTTGAGAGAGGGGTTGGGGGTGAGGGTGGGGTGAAAGGCTTTCGCCTTCCGTTAGGGATTGGCGGCTACGATTGCCCGCATTCATGCTTACGCGGGCGGGGGAGGGCGATGCGCCGATCGACAGCGCTGGCGGCGATCGTCGTTTGTCTGCCTGGGCTTGCCCTCGCTCAGCCGCGCTGGACGTTCTGCGTCGCGGCGTCGAAAAGCGGCGCCGATGTCTGGATCACGGATGTCTTCGCCGCGAGCCATGGCCGCGTTGAACTCGAGAGCGCGTTCAAGGCCGCGCTCGCGCGCGCTGGCGCTGCGAACGCCGACGCCCAGTGCCCCGAGCCCCGCGCGGACAAGACGGAGGCGGTCAACGCGGAGTTCGAGGCGGAAGACTTCAACCGCAAGCTCGGCGCGACGCTGCATCCGGTGTTCGCGGGCGAATTCCCGCCGCGGCGTTAGGGCTCGCTAAGCAGGATTGCCGAAAAGCGGGCGACGGCTTTCGGTCAAAAATCCTGCGAAATCATTGGCTCGCCAACGAAACCCCGCTTACGCGGAAACTCGTGTGACCGTCGGCTCTGGGTCGCCAGACCACTCGAATCGATAGACATCGCCGGGCGCCACGGACTGCACGGCGTGCGGCCGCAACGCCGCGATGCACGTTCCTCCCGCGCGGCGGACGGAAGGATAGATGATCCCGTTGAGCCCGCGCGCCCGCGCCGAATCGGCGATCGCATTGCCGAGAGGATAGCCGACCGCCGGATCCGGATCGAGACAGGGGTGCTCAGGCGTCGGCCGGAGATCGACGAACTCCCCCGCCATGCTCGCGAACATTTCGGCGTATTCGACCACGCCCTTCATTTCGCCCGATCGCGCCAGGAACTCGGCCATGTGCCAGGCGACCTCGCGCATCGAGGTCTCGACGTCGAGCGCCGCGTACCAGGCGCCGCGCGCCGTATTGAAGCGGTTCATCTCGCGCGGCTTCGAGTAGGCGAAGGCCGCGTTGACGAAGCTCGCATAAGGCACGCCGTGGAGGAACTCTCCGCGCTCGATTCCCTCTGCGCCTCGGCTCTCCGCCAGCAGCCGCTGGCTCGTCGCTCCCTCGATTTCGGCGAGCGCCGCAGCGTCATCGGCGGAGACGAGCCCCTCCAGCACCGGCGGGCGCAGGCGCGCCGTCGACACGAGCCGGACGGTTCGCGGAAAAGCCTCCCTTACGACCGGCAGGCCGTCAAGCATCCGTCAAGGGTCACAGGCCGCCGCGGGCGGCGTCGATATAGCGCCGGACCTCAAGCATCCTTGGAATGCCGCCCTCGATCATCGCGCTAATCGGGTTTATGCGATCGAACAGCGGCCCGCTATTGGGCCGCCGCGCCCATTCGTCGGCCGTCACGTCGGCAAATAGAAGATGCAGCCCCTTGTAGACCCCGATGAGCGCCGAGACCCGCGTCAGCTGATCCTGGCTCAAGGCCGGTCGATAACCGCGCTTGATTCGGTCGAGCGTGCTCGCCGAGACCCCGAGCAGCGCCGCGGCTTCCGCGTTCGCCAGGCCCCACGCTTTCATGAGCCCAAGGAACGCCTTGAGCGCCACTTCGCTGAGCCGCGCCCGGTCGCCCTCGTCCGCGAAGGTCTGCGGGCCGACGGCGCCTGGCTCCGTTTGTTTCGCTTCAAGGGCGGGCGGCATCTCGCGTCTCCTGACGAGAATATATGCGTCATTTGACGCGATGTCGAGCAAGGTCAGCGGGAAACGCGCCCCAGCGTGGGGCGCCCAGTCGATTGGATGTCGCCGCCGCGCTCAGGCAGCGTCGGAATGCAGCGCCCGTGCGGTCATTTCAGGCTCGCGCGCGATGACCGTCAGGTAGGCGCGCACAGCCGGCGGCGGCATGGTCCGTGCGATCTCGTACTGTCGGATTGCACTCACGGGGATGCCGTATCTCTCGGCGAAACCCTCCTGGGTCAGGCCGAGGCGGTTTCTAAGACGCCTGATCCGCCGTCCCATATGGGCGCGATCCAGCGCCGCCTGATCGACCGGGAAATCCTCCGGATCATTCGGATCCGCCTCAAGCACGATATTGCTTTTCTTCGCCATCATTGCTCCTCCTCACCGAAATGAAGCGCACGACGCCATCGCGGATGATGTGAACCGCCGTCCAGAGCGCGCCGTCGACAGCGCCCACGACCTTGTAGCGATCCTCGCCGTCCTGCTCCCGGAACGTCGGAATCAGGAGATAATTCGCATCGTCGAAGATACGAGCGCCGAAGGAGAGTGGGACGCCATGCTTACGGCGGTTGGCCGCGTCCTTGCCGGGATCAAAGCCAAACCGCATGGCGGCATTATGTGTAAATTACATAGGCCGTCAAGAGAGCTTCAGTCCGCGTCTCGGCGAGCCGCGCGCCTAATAAGTGAAGCTGAGGCCGAGGTGGGTGTTCTTTGTCGCGGCGCCCGGCAATGTCGCCTCCTCCCCCGCGGAAGGCTCAGCGGAAGCATTCCGCCTCACTATTTTCCATGTCGCCGGCTAGACTTGCTCTTCGACCAGAGTGGACATCGCGCGAGGAGCATCGCTGGACCTATTCTCCTACCTCCCCACCCAGAACTCGAACATCCCCCCCGCGCCGCCGCGCCCAACCCCAAGCAAATCGGCCAGCGCCCAGACCAGCGCGTCGGCCCGATCGGGCGAGAAGCCCGCGGCTCTCCGGTCGAAATCGGGGGTCAGTGCGCACATCTGGTCCTCGAGCTTCGTGAACGCGCCGACGTGGAACACAAGCCCGCGCTCATAGGCCGCCGCGATCGGCTCGGCGCGCAGGAATTTGCCGCGCGTCGCCGTCACGCTGCGCACGGGCAGGTTGGGATCGTGCTGCCGCATGACCTGCGCTACCATCTCGCCGCCGTTGTTGATCTCCGCGACGATGCGGTTGGCCTCGTAGCGCCGAAAGCCGCTGACCACGCGGGCCGACCACTCGCCCGGCGTCTCGCCCTGGCTGGAGAGATCGGCGAGCACATGGATGACGCCGGCCGCCGTGCGGCCGACGGCGATGATGCCGCATTCGTCGGCCTTCGCGCCCGAGCGCGCCGGCGGATCGACGCCGATGACGATCTCGACATAATCGGCTCGCGGCGTGTCCTTCGGCAGCCGCTGGCGCTCGATCAGCGCCCGCGTCCACAAGGCGCCCGGCGCCTCCTCGATGATCTCGCCGTAAAGCTCCTGGCGCCCGATCGCCCGCCCGTCGAAACGGGCGGCGATCCTCGTCAGGAAGCCGTCGGCGAGGAACCTCGCGTTGTCGAAAGTCGAGCCGCGCGAGACCACGGCGTCGGCGCTGTCGAGCAGTTGCTTGATGAGCCTGGTTGGTCGCGGCGTCGTCGTGACCACCGCCTGCGGCTTGTCGCCGAGGCGCAGGCCAAGCATCGCCTGATCGAAGGCGTCGGGGTCGCGCCAGGCGGCGAGTTCGTCGAGCCACAGCTTCATGTGCTGCTTGCCGCGCAGCCGGTCCGGCTCCTCGGCCGAGAAGATTTGGCTGATCGCGCCGTTC
>DATNBG010000067.1:0-3252 GCA_035572075.1 Roseiarcus sp.
CCCCAGATAGCGCTATAAGAGTCACATTTTCTGAGAAGCTCTCCCACATTTTTCTTTACTGATAGTCAGAATCATGCCATGATCATTCCCAGATCCACTATTCCGGATGGACCCGCATGACCGAGGATCCCCAATCCGCACGCGCCAAGGCGCGAGCGGCCGCAAGCGCGCGCAGACGCGCGAGAACCGCGTTTCGCCAGGGATCGTTCGACCTGCTCGCGTCGGGCTATAGCGTCGAGCAGATCGCGGACGCCCGCAAAGTCAGCGTTCGAACGATCCAGCGCGAAATCGATTCCGTCATTGCGGCGAGGCGGCTCGACGCGCCGGAGCGCTACGTTCATCTGCAGGTCGCAAGGCTCACCAAGGCGCTCCGCCTCGCCGACGTGGCGATCGAGCAAGGCGAGCTGAAGGGTGTGCAGGCGCTCCTACAAGTTGTCAAATCGCTTGACCGCTATCATGGGTTGAGCAAGGCCCCGGCGGAGGAGGCCGGCCCATCGACCGCTGTTCCGGCCGTCGCGGCGCTGCCTCCACCCCTTCTTGGCCTGACCCACAACGCTCCCGCAACCGAGCCCGAGGTGGAACGCGAACTGGCGGACGAATCCGAAAACGCGACAGATTTCGACACTTAACCCCTTGATATCGCACGCTCGGCGCCAAACCCGCGCGGCTTCGCCTATGCCAGCCCCTCGCTCTTCAGCGCCCGTTGCACAGCGGGGCGCTCGGCCATCCGGTTGCGGTGATCGAGCACCCGGGGGAAGCGGGTCGGATCGATGCTGTCGCTCTCCAGCCAGCGGGCGAGCGTGAAGAGGTAGGGGTCGGCGACCGTGTAGGCGTCGCCCATCGCCCATGGGCCTCGGAACATTGTCCGCTCGATCAGGTCGAAGCAGGCGCCGACGGATTGCGGAACCTTCTTCTTCATGGATTCGTGCGCCGCCGGGTCGTCAGCCCAGCGCGCGCCGCGGACGCGGTGGGCGTGCGCCACATGCACCGTCGAGCAGAGGTAGCTCATGAACGCCTGCAATTCAGCGAAGGCGAACGGATCGTCGAGCGGCGCGAGTTTAGCCTCCGGATGAGCCTGCGCGATATAGGCGAGGATGGCCGGGTTTTCCGTGATGACGCCCCGCTCGGTCAAGAGCGCGGGCACCCGGCCCTTCGGATTGATCTTGAGATAGTCCGGCTTCGTCTGCTCGGCGGCGGCGAAGTCGAGCCGCCGCGCTTCGTAAGGCGCGCCCGCTTCCTCGAGCGCGATATGCGAAGCGAGAGCGCATGTGTTGGGGGCGTAATAGAGCGTAAGCATGGAAGCTTCCCGAGGTCGTGCGGCGCGCGATGCGCCGCCCCTATAACGCCACGATATGCCCGCGCCGTTCAAGCTCGGCGACGACCCGGTCGGCGAGCGCCTCGCGCGACTCTTCAGCGGAATGGAGGATGAGCTCCGGCGCCTCTGGGGTTTCGTAGGGCTGGTCGACGCCGGTGAAGTTCTTGATCTCGCCGGCCAGCGCCCGCTTGTAGAGGCCCTTGGGATCGCGGGCGATCGCCGTCTCAAGCGGCGTATCGACGAAGATCTCGATGAACTCGTTCTCCGCCGCGGTGTCGCGGACGAGGCGCCGCTCGGCCCGGAACGGGGAAATGAACGAGCAGAGCACGATGAGCCCCGCGTCGGTCATCAGCCTCGCCACCTCGCCGACGCGCCGGATGTTCTCGACCCGGTCGGCGGCGGTGAAGCCCAAGTCCTTGTTGAGGCCATGGCGAACGTTGTCGCCGTCGAGCAGCGCGGTGTGGACGCCGCGCGCGTGAAGCCTGGCCTCGACCAGGTTGGCGATCGTGGATTTTCCTGCGCCGGAGAGCCCGGTGAACCACAGGATGGCGGGCTTCTGGTGCTTGAGCGCCGCGTGCGCCTCGCGGCCGACGGTTGCGCCATGCCGATGCACGTTGGTCGCGCGCCTGAGCCCATGGGCGATCATGCCTGCCGCGGCGGTCTCGTTGGCGGCCCGATCGATCAGGATGAAGCCGCCCATGTCGCGATTATCGGCGTAGGGGTCGAAGGCCACCGGCATGGTCGTAGCGATATTGCAGAAGCCGACCTCGTTGAGATCGAGCTGCTTGGCCGCCAGCTTGTCGAAATTGTTGACGTCGAGCCGGTGCTTGAGCTCGGTGACGGAGGCCGGCGCCGTGCGTCCTCCGATCTTGAGCAGGTAGGAACGGCCGGGCAGCATCGGCTCGGCGCTCATCCACAAAAGATGCGCCGTGAACTGATCGGCGACCTCCGGACGAGCGTCGGGGCTCGACAGCACGTCGCCCCGCGCGATGTCGATCTCGTCGGCCAGCGTCAGCGTGACGGCGTCGCCAGCCTCGGCGGTCTCGACCTCCCGGTCGCCGATGAGGAGGCTTGCGACCGTGCTCTCGAGGCCCGAATCGGCGGCGACGACGCGGTCGCCCCGCGCGACGCGCCCGCTCGGGATGGTGCCGGCGAAGCCACGAAAATCCTGGCGCCGCCGATTGACCCACTGCACGGGCAGGCGAAACGGCGCGCTGCGGCGGTCCTCCTCGACCTCGACGCGCTCGAGATAGTCGGTGAGGTGCGGCCCGGCATACCAGGGCGTGCGCGCGCTGAGCGACGACACATTGTCGCCGTAGCGGGCGGAGATCGGCAGCGCGATCAGCGAGCGGAAGCCAAGGGCTTTCGCGAATGTCCGGTACTCGGCTTCGATGCGGCGAAAGACCGTCTCGCTGAAGTCGACGAGGTCGATCTTGTTGACCGCGAGCACGACGTGGCGGACGCCGAGCAGCGAAAGGATGATCGAATGGCGATGAGTCTGGGTGAGCAGGCCTTTCCGCGCGTCGGCCAGCACGATTGCGAGGTCGGCGTTGGAGGCGCCGGTCGCCATGTTGCGGGTGAATTGCTCGTGGCCCGGCGTATCGGCGACGATGAACGAGCGCCGGTCGGTGGCGAAATAGCGATAGGCGACGTCGATGGTGATGCCCTGTTCGCGTTCGGCCTCGAGCCCGTCGACCAGAAGGGCGTAGTCGATGTCCTCGCCGGTCGTTCCGAACTTTTTCGAGTCGCGCTCGAGCGTCGAAAGCTGGTCGTCGAAGATCAGCTTCTTCTCATAGAGCATCCGCCCGATCAGCGTGGACTTGCCGTCGTCGACCGAACCGCAGGTCAGGAGGCGAAGGGTGGGCAGGGCCGCCGGATCGACCGCGATGGCCATCAGAAATATCCCTCGCGCTTCTTCTTCTCCATCGACGAGGCTT
>DATNBG010000068.1:0-5721 GCA_035572075.1 Roseiarcus sp.
AGCTCCTCGAGGCTCGAGGCCAGGCAGAAGGCCGCCATCACCTCGGAGGCGACCGTGATGTCGAAGCCGTCCTCGCGTGGAAAACCGTTGCCCGCGCCAAGGCCGATTACGATCTCCCGAAGCGCGCGGTCGTTCACGTCGAGCACCCGCCGCCAGGCGATGCGCCTCGAATCGAGATGGAGCGCGTTGCCCCAATACATGTGGTTGTCGATCATCGCCGCAAGCAGGTTGTGCGCCGATGTTATGGCGTGAAAATCGCCGGTGAAATGGAGGTTGATCTCCTCCATGGGCGCAACCTGGGCGCGGCCTCCCCCGGTCGCGCCGCCCTTCATTCCGAACGAAGGTCCGACCGAAGGCTCGCGCAGACAGAGGATCGTCTTCCGGCCGATGCGGCTCAGCGCGTCGGCGAGGCCGACGCTGGTGGTCGTCTTGCCCTCGCCGGCCGGCGTCGGGCTGATCGCACTGACCAGAATGAGCTTGCCGTCCGGACGGTTCGCGAGAGAGCGGAGAAAATCATATTCGAGCTTGGCGATGAAGCGGCCGAACGGGCGCAGGGCGGAATCGGGCGCGCCGATTTTCGCCGCGATCTCCGCGATCGGCCTTAAGCGCGCGGCGCGCGCGATTTCGAGATCGGACGGCATGGACGGCGCTTCCCTCTGGCCCCGCGGCGGCGCGGCCGCAGATGGAACGAATCGTCTGCACAGCTTATTTTGGCAAGCATGAATCGTGGCGGCTGGGCGCCTCCGCGAGGATCAGCCAGGGAAGGAGCGAGCGATGACGAGCCCGCGGCTGGCCGCGGCCACGGTTCTGAGCCTCATCGTCTATCTGGGGCTGGCGATCGCCGGCGCCGGCGGCCCCGCGCGGTTCTTTTCGTTTCCGCCGCTGATCGCGGTGACGATCGTCACGATCGCGCTTGGGGTCGTGTCGCTGTTCGGCGAGGCTCACGTCGGTTCTGGCGTCAGGGAGGATCGGTCCAATCGCTGGGTGATCGCGGCCCTTGGCGCGCTCGGCCTGATCGACGCCTGGCTGCCTGCCTATACGGACCGGATCGACTTTCTCACCTTCGGCGGGGAGGGCGTGCGCTGGCTGGGCTTTGTCCTCTATTTGATCGGCGGCGTTCTTCGCCTGGCGCCGGTGTTCGTGCTCGGGCGGCGCTTCAGCGGGCTGGTCGCCATCCAGCCGGGACACCAGCTGGTCACCACCGGGCTTTACGGTGTCATTCGCCACCCGAGCTACCTCGGCCTGTTCATTTTCGTGCTTGGCTGGGGACTGTCCTTCCGCGCTGGCGTGGGCGTCATGATCGCCGTCCTGATGCTCATTGTTGTGCTCGTGCGCATCAAGGCCGAGGAGCGCCTGCTCGCCGAGACCTTCGGGTCCGAATACGCCGCCTATCGCGCCCGCAGCTGGCGGCTCCTGCCCTACGTCTACTGAGGCACCGCTCGGTTGCCCCGCGGCGGCGCCTCCCATAAACCTCGTCCCGCCGCTTTGAGCCCGATGGACGAACCTCGATGATCCGCTCCGCCCTGATGACCGTAATGACCAGCGCCGCGATCAAGGCGGGCCGCGGCCTCAAGCGCGACTTCGGCGAAGTCGAGGAACTTCAGGTGTCGATGAAGGGGCCAGGCGACTTTGTCAGTCTCGCCGACAAGCGCGCGGAGAAGAGCCTCTACGCCGACCTCTCCAAGGCGCGTCCGGGCTACGGCTTCGTTCTGGAGGAGAGCGGGCGCGTCGAGGGGACAGACAAGAGTCACACCTGGCACATCGATCCGCTCGACGCGACGACCAACTTCCTGCACGCGATTCCCATGTTCGCGATTTCCATCGCGCTGGAGCGCGAGGGGCAGATCGTCGCCGGCGTCGTCTACAATCCGGCCAATGATGAGATGTATGTCGCGGAGAAGGGGCAGGGAGCGTTCGGCGGCAATCGGCGCCTTAGGGTCGCGGGGCGCAGCGACTTGTCGCAGGCGATCTTCGGCTGCGGCATTCCCCATCTCGGCAAGAGGGCGCAGCATCCCCGATTCATGGCGGAACTCGCGGCGGTGATGGCGCGGGTCGTCAACGTCCGGCGCATCGGCTGCGCCGCGCTCGATCTCGCCTATGTCGCGGCCGGCCGGTTCGACGCGTTCTGGGAGCGGGGCCTCAATTCCTGGGACATCGCGGCCGGCGCGATCCTGGTTCGCGAAGCCGGCGGCTTCGTGACCGGCGCCGACGGGGAAGCCAACTTCCTCGAGACCGGCTCGATCTCATGCGGCAACGAGGTCATGCATCGCGAGCTGCTGGCGCTTCTGCGCGCAGCGGCCTAGAACGGGCTGGCCTTCAAGCCGGAAGGGCCGCCTTGAGGAGAGCGGCGCGGCGACCGCGCTCTGGGCTAAGGTTCCTTTTAGGTTCCTACCCCTAATGTTTTCAGTGCGTTCGGGCCCCATTTATGCGCGCGGTCAAAAAGCAACACATATAAATAATGTAATTTCTCTCTAATCCGCCCCTCAATCGAACGGCCAATCGCTCCAGCGGCCGCGCTCCTAAAGCGACACCTTCGCCCGCGCCGCGAGCTCGCCCACGATGCCGCGGCGGAACGCCAGCACGCAGGCGACGAACACCACTCCCTGGATCACGGTCACCCATTCGCCGAACTGGGCGAGGTAGTTCTGCATCGCAACGACGACCAGCGCGCCGACCACGGGCCCATAGAAAGTGCCCATGCCGCCGACCAGCGTCATCAGCACCACCTCGCCCGAGGTCGAGAACGAGACGTCGGTCAGCGACGCGTTCTGGGCGACGAGCGCCTTGGTCGCGCCGGCGAGGCCGGCGATCACCGCCGAGAGCACGAACGCGGCGAGCTTGTACTGCAAGGTGCGATAGCCGAGCGAAAGGGCGCGCGGCTCGTTTTCGCGGATCGCCTTCAGAATCTCGCCGAACGGCGAGTTGACCGCCCGCTGCACGACGAGAAAGCCGAACAGGAAGATCGCCGCTACGAAAACATAGAGGATCCGCGGATTGCTGAGATCGATGAAGCCGAGCGCGCGGCCCTGTGGCACCCCCTGGATGCCGTCCTCGCCATGGGTGAACGGCGCCTCGACGCAGAAGAAGTACACCATCTGCGAAAAGGCGACTGTGATCATGGCGAAGTAGATGCCGGCGCTGCGGATGGCCAGCGCCCCGGTGACGAAGCCGAGCGCGGCGGAGGCGGCGACGCCGAGCGCGATCGCCGAAACCGGCTCGAGTCCCCACACCTTGGCCGCGTGGGCGCAGACATAGGCGGCGATCCCTAAGAACATCGCATGTCCGAACGACAGAAGGTTGGCGTAGCCGATCAGAAGATTGAACGCGCAGGCGAACAGCGCGAAGCACATCGCCTGCATGATGAAGAACGGATAGGCGACGAAGGGCGCGACCGCGATCAGGGCGACCATGACCGCGAACGCGATGGCGCTGACTCGGCGGTCCTGGCCCGCCGTGTCCACTGGGGCGATCGAGGCCTCGATCTCCATGTCAGGCCGCCCGTCCAAACAGGCCCGTCGGCCGGATCAGAAGGACGATCGCCATGATGACGAACACCACCGTGTTCGACGCCTCGGGATAGAAGACCTTGGTCAGCCCTTCGACGACGCCGAGCGCGAAGCCGGTCACGATCGAGCCCATGATCGATCCCATGCCGCCGATCACCACGACCGCGAACACGACGGCGATGATATCGGCGCCCATGCCCGGACGGACCTGGTTGATCGGCGCGGCGAGCACGCCGGCGAAAGCCGCGAGCGCGATCCCGAAGCCATAGGTGAGCGTGACCATCCGCGGCACGTTGATGCCGAAGGCGCGCACCATGGTCGGGTTTTCGGTCGCCGCGCGCAGATACGCGCCGAGCCTGGTCTTCTCGATGATGAGCCAGGTTGAGAAGCACACCACCGCGGAGGCGAGGATCACCCAGCCGCGATAGACGGGCAGGAACATGAAGCCGAGATTGTAGGCGCCTTGGAGCTGTTTGGGGATCGCATAGGGCATGCCGGACGCGCCGAAATAATTCTGGAACAGCCCCTCGATGATGAGCGCGAGGCCGAAGGTGAGGAGCAGCCCGTAGAGCGGATCGAAGCCGGCGATCCTTTTCAGGAACAGGCGCTCGACGATCGCCCCGATCGCGCCGACAATGAGCGGCGAGAGGATCAGCGCCCACCAATAGCTGAGGCCCGCATACTGCAACAGGAAATAGGCGGCGAAGGCGCCCATCATGTAGAAGGCGCCGTGAGCGAAGTTGACGATCGTCAGCATGCCGAAAATGACGGCCAGCCCCAGGCTCAGGAGCGCATAGAACGAGCCGTTGATGAGACCGATCAGCAGCTGACCGAACAGCTGCGGCATGCTGATCGTGTGGCCGAAGAGGTTCACGGGATGGCCCGCCGTTCGACAGTCGTCATCACACCCCCAGCGCCTCGTGCAGCCGGTCCATTCGGCCCATGAGCTCCGAATTGGCGAAGGCGTCGGTGATCCGGCCGTCCTCCATCAGGAAAAACCGGTCGGCCAAAGTCGAGGCGAAGCGGAAATTCTGCTCGACCAGCAGGATCGTGAACCCCTGCCGCTTGAGCTCGGCGATGGTGCGGCCGATCTGCTGAATGATCACCGGCGCCAGTCCCTCGGTCGGCTCATCGAGCATCAGGAATCGCGCGCCGGTTCTGAGGATTCGCGCGATCGCCAGCATCTGCTGCTCGCCGCCGCTGAGTTTGCCGCCGCCGCTCGCGAGGCGCTCGCTCAAGTTGGGGAAGAGCGAGAAGATCTGCTGCGCGTTCATCGCGCCGGTTTTCGCGATCTCAGGCGGCAGGAACAGATTCTCCTTGACCGTGAGGGAAGCGAATATGGCCCGTTCCTCCGGGCAGAATGCGACGCCGCGCCGGGCGATGCGATCGATCGAAAGGCCGATGAGCTCCCTGCCGTCGAACATGACCGAACCGGTCCGCTTGCCGACAATGCCCATGATCGCCTTGAGAGTCGTCGTCTTGCCCGCCCCGTTCCGCCCAAGCAGGGTCACGACCTCGCCCTCCCCTACGTCGAGATCGACTCCGTGCAGAACGTGCGATTCGGCGTACCAGGCCTGAAGGCCCGCGACCCTGAGCACCGTGGCGCGTTCCGCGGCCGGCGTTCGTGCGAGAGCCGCCTCAGCCATTCCCCGCCCCGAGGTAGGCCTGTTTCACCTCTTCGTTCTCCGACACCTCGCGGTAATCGCCCTCCGCCAGCACCCGTCCGCGCGTGAGCACCGTTATGCGATGCGAGAGGTTGGCGACCACCTTGAGATTGTGCTCGACCATCAGGATGGTTCGGTTCGCCGCGACCCGGCGGATGAGGTTGGCGATGCGGTCGATGTCCTCATGGCCCATGCCCGCCATCGGCTCGTCGAGAAGCATCATTTCGGGCTCGATCGCAAGCGTCGTCGCAAGCTCGAGCGCCCGCTTGCGGCCATACGAGATCTCGCCCGCCTTGGCGTTGGCGAAGTCCGTGAGCCCGACGTCGCGCAGGAGCGCCAGCGCCCGTTGGTTGAGGGGCCTCAGCGCCCTCTTGGAGCGCCAGAAGTCGAACGAGTCGCCGCGCTTGCGCATGAGCGCGATGCGAACGTTCTCGAGCGCGGTCAGATGAGGGAACACCGCTGAAATCTGGAAGGAGCGGACGAGCCCGAGCCGTGCGACGTCGGCTGGCTTGAGATTGGTGATGTCGCGCCCGTTGAACGCAATCCGGCCG
>DATNBG010000069.1:0-4951 GCA_035572075.1 Roseiarcus sp.
CGGCGCGCCTCGTCCTCGTTCGGCCTGAGGTCGGCGAGCCGCTCGATCAGCGGATGGCCGACATAGACGCATCTTGGGCCCCCGAGGCGCCGGTAGGCCTCGGGCTCGAACGGCAGGAGCGCCAGCACGCAATCGACGTAAGCGCGCATCGCTTTGGCGCGGCCGGGGCGCCACGCCCAGACGCTGGGACTGACATAGTCGACGATCGGCAGGCTCGGCAGCGCCGCCCGCACCCGGCGGGCGACCCGGTGGGTGAAGTCGGGGCTGTCGATGATGACCAGCGCATCGGGTTTGTCCGCAACGATCGCCGCTGCGGTCGCGCGGATGCGCTTGATGAGGGTCGGCAGCCGGGCCAGCACCGGGAGGATGCCCATCACCGCGATGTCGGAGATCGGAAAGAGGCTTCTGAGCCCCTCGGCCTCCATCGCCTCGCCGCCGACGCCGGAAAAGGCGACGTCGCCCGCGCGCGCTTCGCGGAGCGCCCGCATGAGCTTATCGCCAAGCTGGTCGCCCGAATGCTCGCCAGCGACAAGGGCCACGCGCAACGGCGTCATCCGGCCGGGAATCCGGCGACGAACAGGCCGGCCGCGTCGGCTTCGCGGGCGCAACGCTCGCGCTCGAGGATGAGCGCATGGCCCGCGGCGACCGCCACCCCCCTCAGCCTAGCATTGGCCGCGCCTTCGATCGTCTTCGGCCCGATCGCGGGCATGTCGAACCTGAGATCCTGCCCCTGCTTGGGCGCTTTGATGAGCACGCCCGCCGGCCCGGCGAACCGCAGCCGGCCATTCGCGCGCATCTCCGCGACCCGGGCCAGCATCGCGTCGGTGCCTTCGGCCGCCTCAATCGCCAAAACCCGGCCGGCGGCGACGACCGCCCCCTGCCCCGCGTCGAAAGCCGACAGCGCGCCAACGAGGCGCGCGCCAAGCGCGATGTCCGCCTCGTCCTCCGCCGAAGCCGCGCGCGCGCCGATCGGGCCCAGCGGCGCCAGCAGGCGCGGGGCGATCTCATGCGCGCCGACCACGCGGACGCCCTCGCGCTCGAAGATCGCGGCAAGACCGGCAAGCAAGCCATTGTCGCCGCGGCGAAACAGTCGCGCGAGCCCCGCCGCCCGCTTGACCGCGCCCCAGTCGAGCCTGAGGTCGGAGAACTCCGGACGGGTCATCGCGCCGATGATCGCCATCTCGGCGATGGCTCGCCCCTTCAGGGCGGCGAAGAGCTTGCCGACCTCGCCCATCCGGACCCAGACGTGCGGGTAGGCTTCGATCCCCGAATCGGCAGCGCCGACGACCCCGACCAGGAACGGTTCGCGGCCCGCGCGGCGGGCCTCGCCCGCGACCTCCAGCGGAAAGGCGCCCGCGCCGCACAGGATGGCCAGCCGAGGCAAGGCGCCCGGCCCGCCGTCCGCCCCGCTCACCCTTCCTCGTCCTTTCCCGGGCGCGGGACGCAGATCGCCCGATCGCCGCCCTGGCGGAGAAAGGCGACGATCTGCTGCACCGCGTCCTGATCGGCGAACGCCTCGGCGACCTCATCGACCCGCTCTCTCAGCGTGCCGCCGCCGTTGAACAGCATCTTGTAGGCGCGCCTGAGTTCATGGATCGCCTCATGCGAGAAACCCCGGCGCTTGAGCCCCACGACATTGAGGCCGGCGAGCGAGGCGCGGTTGCCGAGCGCGAGCCCGAAGGGAATGAGGTCGTGCTCGACCCCGGCAAGACCGCCGACGAAAGCGTGGGCGCCGATGCGAACGAACTGGTGGGCCGCCGCGCCGCCGGAGAGAATCGCGAAATCGCCGATCTGACAATGGCCGGCCAGCATCACGTTGTTGGACAGAATGACGCCCTCGCCGATGCGGCAATCATGCGCGACATGGGCGTTGGCCAGGAACACCGACCGGGGCCCGACGATCGTCTCGGAGCCGCCGCCCGCGGTGCCCGGATTCATCGTCACGCCTTCGCGAATGATGCAGTCCTCGCCGATTGTGAGGCGAACCGGCTCGCCCCGATATTTGAGGTCCTGCGGAGGATGCCCGATCGAGGCGAAAGGATAGATCGCCGTGCGCGCCCCGACCGCGGTGTCGCCGGCCAGGCTCACATGCGAAACGAGACGGACTCTGTCGCCCAGAGTGATCTGCGGCCCAATGTGGCAAAACGGCCCGACCTCGACACCGGCGCCGAGCCGGGCGCCGTCCTCGACGACGGCGCTCGGATGAATGGCGCCTTTCATCCACGCACCAGCATCGCCGACACTTCGGCTTCGCAAACGAGCGACCCATCCACCTTCGCCTCGCCTCGAAACCACCACATGTTGCGCCGCTTGGCGATGCGGGTCATGTGAAACTTGACCTGATCGCCGGGGACGACGGGTTTGCGGAACTTGGCCTTGTCGATCGTCATCATGTAGACCACGCTCGGCGGGCCGTTCGCTGCCTGCGCGGCGACGCAAAGCGCGCCCGCCGTCTGCGCCATCGCTTCGATCAACAAGACGCCCGGCATGACCGGCCGGCCCGGAAAATGCCCCTGGAAATGGGGCTCGTTGGCGGTCACATTCTTGACGCCGACGCCATATTCGTCGCCGCGGGCCTCGACGATGCGGTCGACCAGCAGAAACGGATAGCGGTGCGGCAACAGTGCGAGCAGCTTCTGGATGTCGTAGCTGTCGAACGTCCAAGCGGCGGGCTCGTTCATTCCGTCTCCCTCTCTCCCTTCAGTTCGCGGGCGTCAGTCGGCATTGGTTTCCCCGCGGGCGGCGCCGCCAGCCAATCGCTTGAGCGCGGCGACTTCGCGAAAAAACTCCCGCACCGGCTTCGCCGGCGCCCCGGCCCACCGCTCGCCGGCGGGAATATCGGTCATCACGCCGGCCGCCGCGGCGACCTGAGCGCCGGGGCCGATCCTCAAGTGCCCGGCGATGCCCGCCTGCCCGCCAAGAGCGGCGAAATCGCCGACGGCGCTCGATCCCGAGACGCCGGACTGGGCGACCAGCACCGCATGGCGGCCAATGACGACGTTGTGGCCGATCTGCACCAGATTGTCGATCTTCGCCCCCTCGCCGATCACCGTGTCCCGGTTCGCGCCGCGATCGATCGTCACCCCGGCGCCGATCTCGACATCGTCCTGAATGATGACCCGGCCGATTTGGGGCACTTTGAGGTGCCCCCGCGACCCAAGGGCGAATCCGAAGCCATCCTGCCCGATATGCGCGCCTGGATGAATGATCACCCGGTTGCCGATCAACGCCGCCATGATCGTGGTCGACGCGCCGACCGAGCCGTCGCGGCCGATGCGCACCTCGGCGCCCACGACCGCGTTGGCGCCGATGACCGTGCCGGCGCCGATCTCGGCGCCGCGGCCGATCACGGCGCCAGGGTCGACGATCACACCCGGTTCAAGCCTGGCCGAAGGATGAACCGACGCTGTCTCAGAAATCCCGGCCTCGCCGAAGATCGAGCCCGGCTTGACGGCGGACGGGTAGAGTCTCGCCATCACCAGGGCCATCGCGCGGTACGGCTCCGGGGCGATGAGCGCGGCGCAGGTTGCTGGCGCGGCGGAGGCGTAGCGCGGGGCGACAAGCGCCGCCGCCGCCTGCGTTTGCTTGAGCGCCTCGAGGTACCGCGGATTGTCGAGAAACGTCAGGTCGTCCCGGCCTGCCTGATCGAGGGCGGCGACATCCTTGATTACGCTGCCGGGCTCGGCGCCTGGGCCGAGCGTCGCGCCGCACCAGCTCGCGACTTCCGCCAACGAAGGCGCCGAGGCCGGCGGAAAAAAGCGAATCCTGGCCAATCAAGAGTTCCGTCAGAAGCGACGACGGGCGCGCCGGCTCTGGCGCGCCCGCGTGTCCGGATGCCGTCAGCTCGAAGCTAGAACGTCGTGCCGCCCGAGAAGTTGAAGACCTGGGTCTGGTCGTATCGGCCTTTCACCACCGGGATTGCGAAGTCAAACCGGATCGGGCCCATCGGCGAG
Organism: Roseiarcus sp.; assembly: GCA_035572075.1. Lineage (GTDB taxonomy): Bacteria > Pseudomonadota > Alphaproteobacteria > Rhizobiales > Beijerinckiaceae > Roseiarcus. The sequence continues at coordinate 3,954 of DATNBG010000069.1, forward strand.
GCCCAAATCAAGCTCGCCCCGACGGAGGCGCGGATCTGGTTCGGGTCCCAGACGTCGGCGCAGCTCAATTGGGTGACCGGGAGCACCCTGCCGACCGACCCTGGAGGCGGACAATAGGTATAGCCGAGGAAATTCGAGAAGTCGGTCGGCCCTGAATATCCGATCAGGTTGCCGGCGTCGGCGAACAGCGCGCCCTTCAACCCGACTTCTTTCGGCAGACCGAAGATTGGAAAGTCAACCTCCGCGGATGCGCCATAGTAGGTGGTGCCGCCAAGGGCGCTGGCCTGAATATTGAACGGATCGGAGATGTCACGCGGCCCGATGCCGCCCGGGGCGAAGCCGCGCACCAACGACGGGCCCTCCATGAAGTTGTTGATGATCAGCGCCTGCCGGGAGCCGAAGGAATTGATCTGACCGGCCTGCAGATGAATCAAACCGATGAAGTCCTCGGTGATCGGATGGTACCAGCGCGCGTCGAACGATTCGCGGATGAACTCGGATTGCCCGCCGAGGCCGGCGACGTCCTGCTTGTAATTGAGCGCCCAGCCGGTGGTCGGGCTCTTCGGATTGTCGAGGTTGTTGTAGATGAGCGAGAATCCGGCCATCGACGTCACAATATTGCCTTGAGCGGCCGCCTGTTTGATTTCAACCGGGGCCTCGCCGTTGGTCAAACAGTTGATGAACGGCGTGGGGGTAACCGGGATGATGGTGCCGCCGGGAAACCAGGTCTGATTCGGTCCCACGCAATCGTTGAAGGGCTGACTCGCGGTGTTCGGGATGGTGATCTTCGACTCGTAGAGCGAATAGTTGGGCTGCAGGGTCAGGTCGTCGGTGATCGGAATGCCAAGCCGCAGCGTCCCGCCGGTCGTCCAGTTCTCGTAGAGCGCGAATTGATTGTTGCTGTTGACCTGATGGAAAAGGTCAAAGCCGGCGGCCAGGCGTTGGCCCAGGAAGTAGGGCTCGGTGAACGAGGCCTTCCATCCCTGGGTGTACTGGCC
>DATNBG010000070.1:0-8505 GCA_035572075.1 Roseiarcus sp.
GCCGAAACGACCAGATAGGCGTTGACCGCCCATTGCACGCCCGCCCCGCTGAGCGACAGCTCGACACGCATCCTCGGCAAGGCGGCCATGATCGCTGTCGAGTTGGCGCCGACCGCCAGCATCGCCAGACACGACGACCACAGGACCGGCGCGAAACCCGGACGCTGGTTCTGGCCGATCAGACGCGTTTCCTCCAAGGTTCGAGCGAACAGCAGCCGTATCGCCCGGCTCGGATGCGAACAGCAAGCTCCGCCAGCCGTAAAAAGGCGTCACCGGGCGCCCAAGCCATGTTTACCCCGCCCGCCGAATCGGCGTCTCCTCGGCCATGCTCGCCATCCTCTCCATTCAGTCGCATGTCGTCTATGGCCATGTCGGCAATTCGGCGGCGGTGTTCCCTTTGCAGCGGCTTGGGCGCGAGGTCTGGCCGCTGATGACGGTGCAGTTCTCGAGCCACACCGGCTATGCCGGCTGGCGCGGCCGGGCCTTCGACGCTGGCCTGATCGACGAATGCGTGACCGGGCTTGCGGCGATCGGCGCGCTGTCCCGCTGCGCCGGGCTGCTCACCGGCTATCTCGGACGAGCGGAGATCGGCGAGGCGGCGTTACGCGCGCTCGAGCGCCTGCGCGCCGCCAATGCGGGCGCGGCCTACGCCTGCGATCCGGTGATCGGCCGCGCCGGGCGGGGGAGCTATGTCGCCGCGGGCGTCGGCGAGTTCTTCCGCGACCGGGCGCTTGGCGCGGCGACGGTCCTGACGCCCAACGCCTTCGAGCTCGAAAGGCTGACCGGCTCGGAGGTCCGCGACCTGCGAGCGGCGAAGCGGGCGATCGCCGCATTGCGTGGGCGCGGGCCGCGGGTGGTCGTCGCGAAGTCGCTCAAGCTCGACGATACGCCCGCCGGCGCCCTCGACATGCTGGCCGGCGACGAAGCGGGGTTCTGGCGATTGCGCACGCCGAAGCTCAAGATCGCGGTCAACGGCGCGGGCGACGTGTTCGCGGCGCTTTTCTTTCATCATTGGCTCGAGACGCGCGCGACGCCCGAGGCCCTGTCGCGCGCGGCCTCGTCGGTTCACGCGATCGTGAGCGCAACCCTGGCCGCCGGCTCGCGCGAACTCGCTCTGATCGCCGCTCAAGACGAATTGATCCGGCCATCGCGACGTTTTGCGGCGGCGCCGGCTTGATAAGTCCAGGCGCCGCATTTACTTTTTTTGCACATCGGCGCATGAGAGTGCGGCGTTGAGTGTTGACGGGCTGAGCCAACAGGGGAGCGTTCGATGACACGTCTGGTCAGTCTTCTGGGGGCCGTCGCGCTCGGTGTCGTCCTCGCGTCGTCCGCAGCGCAGGCGCAGGCCGTGCATCATCACCGGGCAAAGCATCCGGCCGCCGCCGGCCGCCAGATCACCGTTCGCAAGGGCGTCGAGCCGTGGCTGACGCTCGGGACCTGGGCGCCCGTCGGCTCCCGCCACGCCTATGTTCTCGACACCTTAAGGCCGCCGCAGCGCAACGCGATCCAGGGGACGTTCCAGGGGATGCGAGGCAACGACCGGCTGCCGAACGATGTTCGCTTGCCCGAGGCGAACCGGCCGCTGATCGACGTCGCCTGGCCCGGTTCCAGCGGGCCGCTGTTTTCCTGGCATTGAATCGACGAAGGCTCCGAGCCTGCCCTCGATGAGCGCCGCGGGCGCGGGGCGCTCCTGTCCATGACGCGCCGGTTCCACACCCTCGACGTGTTCACCGAGACGGCGCTCGCGGGCAATCCGCTCGCCGTGGTTCTGGATGCCGAAGGGCTCGACGACGGCCGCATGCAGGCGATCGCCGCCGAGTTCAACCTGTCGGAGACCGTGTTCGTCTTCGAGCCGAGGAACGCGGTCAACAGCGCGCGGGTGAGGATCTTCACCCCCAAGCGCGAATTGCCGTTCGCCGGCCATCCGACAGTCGGAGCCGCCGCGCTCATCGCCGACAAGCGGGCGGGCGATCTGCTGCGCGCTCAGGATATCCGGATCGTGCTCGAGGAACAGATCGGCGACGTCGTCTGCGTCGCGCGCCGGCGCAAGGGCCAGGCGCTCGCCGCCACTTTCGAGCTTCCGAAGCTGCCTGAACGGCTCGACGCCGAGCCCCCGTCGAGAGCGGAAATCGCCGCCGGCCTCGGCCTCTCCCCTCAGGACATCGGCTTCGACCGGCACGAGCCCAGCCTCTATAGCGCGGGCGCGCCCTACCTGTTCGTTCCGGTCCGCTCGCTCGACACGGTCGGACGCGCCGCGCCCGGCGTCATGCCCTGGGCGATCCGGGACGGCCCGGCGACCTTTGTTTACACGCGCGAGGCGGCGCGGCGGGGATCGGCCTTTCATGCGCGCATGTTCGCGCCCGCCTGGGGCGTGGCCGAAGACCCGGCGACCGGCAGCGCGGCCGCGGCCTTCGCCCGCGTCGTTGAAGCCTTCGAGGCCCTGCGCGACGGCGAGCATATGCTCACCATCGAGCAGGGGTTCGAGATGGGCCGGCCGAGCCTGATCGCGCTGGGTCTTGTGATCGAGAACGGCGCCCTTGCCTCGGCGACGATCGGCGGCTCGGTCGTCCTCATCGGCGATGGCTCGCTCGACCTTTGAGCGAGCCCTTTCGTCTTCTCGAGGTTGGCGAGCTCGAGTTCACGTTCGAGCCCTCGCGCTGGGCCTTCGCCGAGCGTCGCGCGGCGAGCATCGCGGCCCATTGGGCGCGGCTCATCAAGGCGAAGCCCGCGCTGTTCAACGGGCGGGTGCTGCTGCTCGGCCGGCGCAAGATCGAAGCCGGCCGGAACGGGGCTTTGACGCTGAGCGGCGCCTTTTTCGCAACCGACTACGCCGACTTCCTGGCCTGGGAGGAATTCCGCGAGCAAGGCGAAGCGATCGACAATTGCTTCTCGATGGCCGCGCTTCGCTCGGCCGACGGCGCCTTCCTGCTCGGCGAGATGGCGCCCCATACGTTCAACGCCGGGCAGATCTACTTTCCCGCCGGGACGCCGGATCCCACCGACATATTCGACGGCAAGGTCGATCTCGAGGCGAGCGCGCGCCGGGAATTGTTCGAAGAGACAGGCGTCAGCGCCGGCGAGGCGAGCGTCGCGGCCGGCTGGACCGTGGTGTTCACGCCCCGGCGCATCGCCTGCATGAAGCTGATGACGCTCGCGGCGCCCGCCGCCGAGGCCAAGGCCGCGATCGAAGCCTATCTGGCGCGCGACCCTCACGCCGAATTCTCGCGCATGCATATCATACGCGGCCCGCGCGACATCGATGGCGCGCGGGTGCCGGTCTTCGTCGCCGCGTATCTGCGGGATCAGTTCGCTCAAGGATCGGCGGGGCAGCCGTGACGTCTCTGCGAGGCGGCGACAGCCCTCACATTCTCGGCGAGCGCGCGCCGGAATTGGTCATGCTTACCTTAAGAGAGGAGCGGATCGCTCGCTCCGACGGGCGATCCACCGGTTCAGACTGGCCTCAGCGCCCCGCTACCGCCGCGGGATGATGGACGGTCCAGAGTCCCCAGATCGAGGACAGAACGACAATGACGCCAAGCACGACGCATGACCACACCGCCGGATGGATCGCCGCGAATCCCAACACCCACGGCGAGATGATGACGAGCACGCCGACGATCAGCGCGACCCATTCCTCCCACTCGACGAACTGGGCCAGGGCGGCGACGCCCATTATGAAGATGATCGCGCCGCCGACCCATGCGGCTCTCGCCGCCGTAAGATCGTGGGAGAATCGCAGAGCCCAGGGCGAGATGAAGAGCAGCACCCCGCAGATCAGGTTGATCCAGTCCTGGACATTTTTTTCGTTTCCGCGCAACGAAGCATTGGTCGCCATTCTAGCCTCCTTCATCACACGCGGCGTTGAGCAACGCCTGTAAACCGTTTACATAATTCCTATTTTTGGGAATTTGATGGCAATCTGACCCGAACGGGCTGGCGAGCGGAACGGGCCGGATGGACGGCGGCCCATGACCGGCTCGCTCCAGTGGTCCGCAACTCCCGTGCGAGCGGCTGCCGGCCGCCTGACCGACGGCGGGAACTCTTTCATTCTGGCGGCGTTGACCACCCGAGGCGGGGCCCATGGATGGAGGTCAGCGATGCGAAACACGATATCCAGGGCGGCGATTGCGGGGCTTGCCGCATTGTCCCTTACGGCTTCCCTGCTTACCACGACCGGGCCGGCCGCGGCTCGCCCCTGGCATGGAGCCGGTTCGCACGGAGGCGGCTGGCATGGAGGCGGACCGCATCGACACTGGCATGGGCGCTGGCATGGAGGCGGCTGGGCGGGCCCGGCCATCATTGGCGGTTTGGCCGCGGGAGCGCTGCTGGCGGCGCCCTATGCCTATGGCTATGATGGGTACGGCTATGGCGGCTGCACGGCCTATGCGCCGGTTTATGACGCGTACGGCAATTATATCGGCCAGCAGCTGGTGAATGCCTGCTAGCGGCGCCGATCGCGCCTCCGCCGATGCATTCCCACGCCCCCACCACCATGCTTCGCATGGTCCCCCTCCCCCGCTTCGCGAGGGAGGATGGGCGGCGGCCGCGATCAGCGCGCCTCGATCCGCGTAAGGCCGCCCATATAGGGCCGCAACACGTCGGGGACGACGACTGAGCCGTCCCCCTGCTGGTAGGTTTCCAGAACCGCGATCAGGGCGCGGCCGACGGCGACGCCGGAACCGTTCAGGGTGTGGACGAACCGGGTCGCCTTGGCGTCGGCCGCTTTGCTGCGCGCGTTCATCCGGCGGGCCTGGAAGTCGCCGCAGATCGAGCAGGAGGAGATTTCGCGGAACCGCCCCTGCCCCGGCAGCCAGACCTCGATGTCATAGGTCTTCCGGGCGGAAAAGCCCATGTCTCCAGCGCACAGCGCGACGACGCGATAGTGCAGCCCCAGGCGCTTTAGCACCGCTTCCGCGCAGGCCGTCATCCGCTCGTGCTCCTCGCGCGCCTGTTCGGGGGTGGTGATCGAGACCAGTTCGACCTTCTTGAACTGGTGCTGGCGGATCATGCCTCGCGTGTCCTTGCCCGCCGCTCCGGCCTCGGCGCGGAAGCATAGGGTTCCCGCGGTGAAGCGCAGCGGCAGGGTCTTTTCGTCGACGATACTTTCGCGCACGAGATTGGTCAGCGGCACTTCGGCGGTGGGGATGAGCCCTAGTCGATTGTTTCTCAGCCGACCCAGCCTGCCCGCGAGCGCCATTTGTGCGTCAAGCCGGATCAATTGGTCGATCTCACCCTCGGACGGTTCTTGGAGCAGTTCGCCGCCCACGGCCCAGAACTGGTCGTCCTCAAACTTCGGCAATTGCGCGGTGCCGAACATCGCCGCGTCGCGCACCAGCACTGGAGGGGCGACCTCGACATAACCGTGCTCGCCCGTATGCAGGTCGAGCATGAACTGCTCGAGCGCGCGCTCGAGCCGCGCCAGCGCGCCCTTCAGCACCACAAAGCGGGCGCCGGACAGTTTCGCCGCAGCGTCGAAATCCATGAGGCCCAAGGCCTCGCCGATCTCGAAATGCTCGCGCGGTTTGTTCACTCCGCCCAGTTCCGGCAGGGCCCCGTGGCGGCGAATCTCGACATTGTCGTTCTCGTCCTTGCCGTCCGGCGTGTCGTCGGCCGGCAGGTTGGGGATCGCGGCAAGCTCTACCTCCAGCGCGCTCGCGGCCTCCCGCTCCGCCGCCTCAAGTTCGGGCATGGTCGCCTTGAGCCCAGCGACCTCGGCGCGATAGTCGGCGGCCGCGACCTCATCCTTGCGCGCCATCGCCACGCCGACCTGCTTCGAAGCCGCGTTGCGCCGCTCCCGCGCGGTCTCAAGCGCCAGGATCGCCGCGCGGCGTCTCTCGTCGAGCGCGACCAGCGACTCGGCGCGCGGCTCAAGGCCGCGGCGGCGCAGGCCGTCGTCGAACGCTTCAGGTTTCTCGCGGATCGCCTTGATATCGTGCATCGATCATAACCTTAAGCGAGAGGCGCGCATTTGACCGCCCGTCGCCGGAAACCGCGTCCGGCGCCGCCATAGCAGAAGCGCGCCGCGCCGCTCAACCGCTCTCGCGCGCGTCCGCCTCGCGCCGCGACGGCCAGCCTCCCAGGACATTGAGGGCGAGCCCGAGCATCACCAGCGAGCCGCCGATGAGTTCCGACGGCGCCAGCCGCTCGCCGAACAGGACCGCGCCGGCGATCGTGCCGATCACCGGCACGAGCAACGCGAACGGCGTGACCGACGCCGCCGGATGGCGCGCGAGCAGCCACGCCCAAACGGCAAAGGCATATACCGTGGCGGCGTAGGAATTCGTAACCACGCTGACGATGAGTTTCCAGCTTGGATGCGCGAGCCCGGCGAGGCCGCCTGTGCCCTCGAAGGCGAGCGACAACAGGAACAGCGGCAGCGGCGCGGCCAGGCTCGACCAGACTGTGAAAGCGAGCATGTCGATCTTGCCGAGGCTCTTCGCCATGAGGTTGCCCAGGGCCCAGAACGCCGCCGCGAGAACGACCAGAAGAAACGGACCAAGATTGGCGCCGGCGAGGCGCTCGGAGCCGATCGCCGCCATTCCGGCGAAGCCGAGGACGGCGCCGAGGATCTGGACGCGGCGCGGCCGCTCGCCCAGAAATATTCCTGCCAGCAGAATGGTGAAGAACACCTGCGCCTGAATGACCAGAGACGAGAGGCCGATCGGAAAGCCCCGCGCCATCGCGATGAACAGGGCGCTGAACTGGCCAGCCCCGATGAGGAGCCCGTAGAGCACGACCGCCCAGGCGGGCGCCTTTGGCGGGCGAATCAAGAAAACCATCGGAATTGCGGCGAACAGGAACCTCAAGCCCGCCAGCATAAGCGGTGTGGTCTCCTCGACGCCGACCTTCATCGCGATGAAGTTGAGGCCCCAGACGATCGCGACCGAAAGCGCGGCCAGGATGTCGCGCGCGCTCACGTCAAACGCCGGCGCTCGGCGTCGCAGTTGGGACGGCTGGGTGGGCAGGCGATCTGGGGAAGCATCGGCTCGGAGCTACCACGGCTCGAGCCGTCATGAAATGGCCCTGACGCCGCTCGGCGAAGCTGCTAGGATCGGCCGATGACGGAAGAGCCTGCCAGCCTGATCCTCGAACTTTTGCGCCAAATGCGGGCCGAGCTCGCGACCAAGGCTGACTTGGACTCGGTGCGGGCCGAGGTCGCAGGCGCACGTTCGGAAGTCGCAGAGGTCAAATCCGACATGCACACGCTCCGCGCCGATGTCGCGGCCGATATCCTGTCGGCCCGCAAGGAGCTGAGCGAACAGATCGTCGGCCTCCGCCGCGCGGTGATCGAGTACCACACCTCGGTCATCGGCCACGGGGTGCTCATCAGCGAGCTTGAGGCGCGCATGCGGCGGGTCGAGCAGCATCTGAACCTGCCCTCGCTCAACCCGGCCTGAAAGCGTCAGGTCGCCGCGCTGTTCGCCGCGCCCTGCGTTCGCGCGCGGCGCTTCTCGACCCATTTGACCGCGATCACCGATCCCTCATAGAGGGCGAGCATCGGAAGAGCGAGCGAGGTCATGGAGATGAGGTCGGGGGGCGTGAGAATCGCCGCGATCCCCACCACCGCCACGATCGCGTAGCGGCGCATCCTGATGAGGTAGGCCGAGTCGACGATGCCGACGTGGCCGAGAAGGGTCAGGATGACAGGCAGCTGGAAGGCGATCCCGAAGGCGAAGATGAGCGTCATGATCAGCGACAGATACTCATTCACCTTGGGCAGAAGCTCGATCGTCGCCTCGCCCGGCACGTTGACCTGCTGCAGCGACACCGAAAAGCGGATGAGCAGCGGCATCACCACGAAATAGACGAGCAGCGCGCCGAACAGGAAGAAGATCGGGGTCGCGATCAGATAGGGCCGAAAGGCCTGCCGCTCGTTGCGATAGAGGCCGGGCGCGATGAATTTGTAGATCTGGACGGCGATCACCGGAAAGGCGATGACCGCCGCCCCGAACATGCTCAGGCGGATGTTGGTGTAGAACTGCTCGAGAAAGTGGGTGGCGATCAGCGTCGCTTTTTCCGGCCCGACCACCCGCACGTAAGGGTAGGTGAGAATGTTGTAGATGTGGCGGGAAAAGTAGAAGCAGACGATGAACGCGGCGAGGAAGGCGTAGAGCGACCTGATGATGCGGGCGCGTAGCTCGATCAGATGGTCCATCAACGGCGCCTTGGTGGCGTCGATGTCCTCCTGGGTCATTCCGCGGCGCTTCTCCGGACGGCGGACGCCTCGGGCGCCGGCGCCGTCTCGGCCGGAACCGCTGTTTCAGCTGGCTCCGGTCCGGTCAGCGCGATTTCCGACCTGCCGATTTCGGACCTGCCGGGTTCGGACTGGCCGGCTTCGCCGGGTTCGGGCTTGGCGGCTGCCGCGCCGTCCAGGTCCGCGGCGGCCTTTGTGATGTCGTCGCGCACCATGCCGACCGGGTCGAAGCTCGTGTCGATCTTGGCCTGGTCGTTGATCGCCTGAAATTCCTTCTTCACGCTATCGAGGTCGGCCTCGCGCTCGACCTC
>DATNBG010000071.1:0-6163 GCA_035572075.1 Roseiarcus sp.
CTGCAGCCTTGGTGAAGTGGGTCGTCGCGGATGGAACATACCGCGCCCGCAACGCGGCCGACTTATTGTCTCTTAGTGATCTTGGTTGCGTCTCAAAGAGCTTTTCGCCGACGCATCCACTCGGTTCTTATTTGAATCCCAGATTCACACGCGTCCGAGAAACGCCGCGTGAACGTCGCTCCCGTGAAAGGATCGAAATAGGTGGCGTCGTGCGTGGAAAAGCGCTCGCCCACGCCACAGCGGTAACAATGGGCAAAAAACCAACCTCGATCGCACCCCCTCACAAACGTGGGTGCGACAATGTGCGATATGTCGCTACCATCGGCGATCCAGCCGAATACGGGCCCATCGGGCCGTTGGGCCATCAAAAATCTAATTTCCTCACTTGGAGTGATCTCGCGCCGCCCCTCACCCCGGCCAAAACCCGCCATCCAGCACCTGCTCGACGGTCCACGGGCAAAGCTCGGGAAAGGTCGATCCCGGCAGCCCGGTCGCGGCGACCGCTTCTCGGCACGCTTTTCGATAGGCCGAAGCCAATGCCTGCGGCAGGAGGGGCTTGAGGCTCGGGTTGTCGTCGAGATGATCAACGATGTCATCGCGCTGGTTCGCGATGCTCGCTTCCCAGCTCGGGCCGCGCTTGCCGGGTTGGTAACGCCATTTGAGGAGATGCAGCAGGAGCACGGTGAGGCGGCTGATCAATTCGCGCTTCTCGGTCCGGCCCATGCTGTCGATTTCCTCGGCGATGTGCACGATGTCGGCGTCGGCCAGTTTTCCCGCCCGCAGGAGTTCGGCCTGCTCTCGACTCCAGGCGTAGAAATCGCGATCGTAGAGCGGGCTCTTCGCGGGCATGGGAGAAAGATAAGGTCTCCCGCGGGCGGCGTCCATCGCTTGGGGCGAATTGGGGCCGCGCTCATGGAGGCGCGGACTTGCCGCGCTTGCGGGGAAAGCGACCTTGCGGCGGTCACCGTTTCCAAGGCAGCTCAACGCTGGCTTCGGCCGCCGGTTGGAGTCACATTCGGACGCGGCGATCCACTCTTGCCGCTTTTTTCACGACGGTCTCCGGGAGCACTCCTCATGGCGCTCGAATACACGGTCGGCATCAACATCGACGGCGAGCGGCGAACCGTGACCGTGGCGGCGGAGGACGCCTTGATCGCGGCGCTCAAGGTCAAGCACGAAAAACCGGAGGCGACGATCAACTATGTCCGGCGCAGCAACCTGCGCGGCGACCGGCGTCATCCTCACGAGTCGATGGTCGCTGGGAAATCGTAGTTGTTCGCCGGACCGGGGCCCGGGGCGGAGCGAACACGCTGACCCTAGATCGTGCATAGCCAAGGATCCAGGAGGCGCCCAGCTCGGCTCTCGAAGCCGCGGCCGCGCCGACCTATATAGGTCGAGGGGCGCAGGGATCCGCGCAGCGGAATCCCTTTCGGAGATTGTCCGCGGAGTCGCCCAGATGAAAGAGCCGCGCAAGCCCTTGCCGCGCAAACCGCCGTCGGAGGAGAAGCTCGACGAGGGGCTCGACGCGACCTTTCCCGCCAGCGATCCTCCCGCCTATACGACGCCGATCTTTGCCGGCGCGCCAGCGCGGCCCCGGGTGGAGGGCCCGGCGCCCGGCGAGCCGCCGCGGCGCGGGTAAGCGGCGGCGGACGCTCGCGCCCGGCGGCTCAAGCCGTCGACCGGATGACGAACGCGGCGGCGCCGTCGCCATGGATTTTGTCGCGCTCGATCACCCGTACGCTGTCGACCACAGCCGATCGCGGGCCCTTGCGCATCTCGGCGATCAGCGCTTCGACGTCCGCTGGCGAACCGCGAAGGAGCGCCTCGACCGCGCCATCGGACCGGTTGCGCACCCAGCCGGAAACGCCGAGCCTCAGCGCCGCGCGGCGGGTGAATTCGCGATAGCCCACCCCTTGCACGGCGCCTTCGGCCACGACGAGGCGGGCGATGGTGCAGGTCTCAGCCATCGTGCGCTATCATCTCATCGGACCATGCGGCCCGATCGGCCGCGCCAGACGCGGAGGCTCTCATGACGCTCGAAGAGGTTTTCGACATCGCCAGGCGGAAGCGGTTCCTCGTCGTGTCGACCGTCGGCGAATCCGGCGCGCCCGAGGCGGCGCTGATGGGATTCGCGGTCACGCCGACAAACGAGATCGTGTTCGACACCATGTCGACCAGCCGCAAGGCGGTCAATCTTGGGCGCAACCCTAACGCCGCGCTGGTCATCGGCTGGGACGACAATGTGTCTCTCCAGATCGAGGGCCTCGCCCGCCGGCCCGCCGGCGACGACCTGGCGGCCGCCAAGGCCGCCTATTTCGACGCATGGCCGGACGGCCGCGCCCGCGAGTCCTGGCCCGACATCGCCTATGTCGTCGTCAAGCCGAAATGGATCCGATATTCCAACTACGCCGCCGGTCCTCCGGTGGTCGAGGAGTTCAGGCTCTAGGCGGATCGTCGGGGGACGCGCGTCTCATTGTCGCCCGTTGCCCCGGCCGCCTTCGGCGTTTATACGAGGCCGCCCGTGCTTACGCCGATTCGTGTCGGCGAGTGAGCCTGAAGGAGCCTCTATTGATCCACGTCACCTTTCCCGACGGCGCCGAGCGCGCCTATGAGCCCGGCGTCTCGGGCGCCGAAATCGCCAAATCCATTTCCCCCTCGCTCGCCAAGCGAACCGTGGCGATGGTCCGCGACGGCGAGCTTGCCGATCTCGCGGACCGAATCGACCGCGACGCAAAGCTCGAGTTCATCGGGCGCGACGATCCCCGCGCGCTCGAACTCATCCGCCACGACGCCGCGCACGTTCTCGCCGAAGCCGTGCAGTCGCTCTGGCCGGGAACGCAGGTCACCATCGGCCCGGTGATCGAGAACGGCTTCTATTACGACTTCTTCCGCAACCAGCCGTTCACCCCCGAGGACTTCCCGGCGATCGAAAAGCGGATGCGCGAGATCGTCGCCCGCGACAGGCCGTTCAAGAAGACCGTCGTCTCGCGCGAGGAGGCGAAGAGCCTGTTCGAACGGAAGGGCGAAGCGTTCAAGATCGAACTGGTCGACGCCATTCCCGCCGATCAAGAGGTGAAGCTCTATAGCCAGGGCGAGTGGACCGACCTCTGCCGCGGGCCGCACATGACCTCGACCGGCAAGGTCGGGGACGCCTTCCGGCTGATGAAGGTCGCCGGCGCCTATTGGCGCGGCGATTCGACGAAGCCCATGCTGTCGCGCATCTACGGGACCGCGTTCGCGAACAGAGAGGAGCTGGACGCCTATCTCAAGCAACTCGAGGAAGCCGAGCGGCGCGACCATCGCAGGCTCGCGCGCGAGATGGACCTGTTCCACACCCAGGAGGAGGGGCCGGGCTCGATCTTCTGGCACCCGAAAGGCTGGACCCTGTTCCAGATCCTGGTCGCCTACATGCGCCGCCGTCTCGCCGCCGACTATCAGGAGGTCAACGCGCCGCAGGTGCTCGACAAGCATTTATGGGAGATTTCCGGGCACTGGGGCTGGTATCGCGAGAGTATGTTCATGTGCCGCCCGGCGGGCGAGGAGGCCGAGACCGAGGATTTGCGCGTCTATGCGCTGAAACCGATGAACTGCCCCGGCCATGTGCAGATCTTCAAGCATGGCCTGCGCTCCTATCGCGAACTGCCGCTGCGTCTCGCCGAGTTCGGCGCGGTCAACCGCTACGAGCCCTCGGGCGCCCTCCACGGTCTCATGCGGGTTCGCGCCTTCACCCAGGACGACGCGCATATCTTCTGCACCGAGGAGCAGCTCGCCGAGGAGTGTCACAAGATCAACGAACTGATCCTCTCGGTCTATCGCGATTTCGGGTTCGACCGGATCGTGGTGAAACTCTCCACCCGCCCCGAAAAGAGGGTGGGAACCGACGCCATGTGGGATCATGCGGAAGCCGTCATGACCCGCGTCCTCGACGAGATCCGGACCCGCCACGGCAATGTCGTGACGACCGCGCTCAATCCGGGCGAGGGCGCCTTCTATGGGCCGAAGTTCGAATACGTGCTGCGGGACGCGATCGGCCGCGACTGGCAGTGCGGCACCACGCAGGTCGATTTCAACCTGCCCGAGCGCTTCGGCGCATTCTATATCGCCGGCGACAGCCAGAAGACGACGCCGGTGATGATCCATCGCGCCATCTGCGGCTCGATGGAGCGCTTCATCGGCATCCTGCTCGAACATCACGCCGGCCACCTGCCGCTGTGGCTGGCGCCGGCGCAGATCGTGGTCTGCACCATCACCAGCGACGCCGACGACGCGGCGCTCCGCTTCGCCGCCGCGGCGAAAAAGCGGGGGCTGAGAGTCGAGACCGACCTCAGAAACGAGAAGATCAACTACAAGGTGCGTGAGCACTCCCTGGCCAAGGTTCCTGTCCTCGTCGCGCTCGGACGCAAGGAGGCGAGCGAGAACACCGTGTCTCTGCGCCGCCTCGGCTCCAATGCGCAGATGACGATGGGCGTCGAGGAAGCGCTCGACGCGCTGGCTAGCGAAGCTGTGCCTCCGGACCTCCGAGGATGACCCCGCGCAACGCCCAATGACGGCCGGCGGGCTTGATTCGGGCCAGGGTAAAGATCAAGATTTCCGGGGCGGCTGGGGTGGCGAGGAGTTCGCGGGCGATGAATGTTCCGATCAGCGAAGCCAAGGCGCGTCTGACCGATCTGGTGCGACGGGCGGAGGCCGGGGACGAGGTCGTCCTCACCCGCCACGGGCGCCCGGTCGTGCGGCTCACGCCGGTCGCCGGACGCCCGGCAAACGAACTCGAGCGGCGTCCGCTCCTTGAGCGAGTGCGGCTTCTCGGCAACGCGTAGGCCGTTTCCCGGCCGGCGCCGGCTCTCAGGCCGACGGGGGCGGCCTTCGCGGCGGCTCCTTCCGTTTTGCCGGCAAAAGCGCCATGATGGCGCGGAGGTCGAGAAGCGATCATGTCGTTTGAGGCTAGACCAGCCGCCGCGCGCGATGCGCTGCGCTTCCGTTTCCGGTGCCGGGACGTCGCCCTTCGCCACTTCTCCCCCCGCGCGACCGTCCTCGATTGGCTTCGCGAGGACATGGGAGCGAAGGGAACAAAGGAAGGCTGCGCCGAGGGAGATTGCGGCGCGTGCACCGTCGTGCTGGCGCGGCTCAAGGGCGGCCGGCTCACTCATGAGCCGTTCAACGCCTGCATCCTGCTGCTCGGCCAGCTCGACGGCGCGGAGCTCATCACGGTTGAGGATCTCGCCCAGGGCGGAGAATTGCATCCGCTGCAGCAGGCGATGGTCGATTGGCACGCCTCGCAATGCGGGTTCTGCACGCCGGGCATCGTGATGAGCCTGTTCGCCGCCTATCATTCGGGCGGGCCGCAGACTTACGCCTCGCTGTGCGACCAGCTGGCGGGCAACCTCTGCCGCTGCACCGGCTATCGCCCGATCCTCGCGGCGGCGCTCGATCTATGCGACGGCGCGCCCGCCGACCGGTTCGCCGCGACGGCAGGCGACCGCGCGGCGGCCCTCGCCGCGCTCGCCGACGAAAGGGACGTGTTCGTCGGCGACGAGGCTGCTTTCTTCGCCGCTCCGGCAAGCCTCGATTCGCTCGCCGCGCTCTATCAGCGCTTTCCAGACGCGACCCTGCTCGGCGGGGCGACCGACGTCGGCTTGTGGATCACCAAGCAACTCCGCGACTTGAGGCGCATCATTTGGCTCGGGAGGGTCAAGGGGCTCGACGCGGTCGGCGAAACCGCCGATGGCGCGCTGTCCTTCGGCGCGATGATCTCGCTGAGCGACGCGATGCCGAAGCTCGCGGCGATTCATCCCGACCTTGGCGAGCTCATGCGCCGCTTCGGCTCCATCCAGGTGCGCGCGAGCGGAACGGTCGGCGGCAACATCGCCAATGGTTCGCCGATCGGCGATCTCGCGCCAGCCCTGATCGCGCTCGGAGGAAGGGTCGTGCTGCGCAAGGGCGGGAAGACCCGCGCGCTGCCGCTCGAGAACTTCTTCATCGCCTACGGCAAGCAGGATCGAGAGCCCGGCGAATTCGTGCTCGCGGTCGAAGCGCCGCGGCTCGCCGAGGGCCAGCACTATCGCGCCTTCAAGGTGTCCAAGCGCTTCGACGAGGACATTTCCGCCGTCATGCTCGCCATCCGCGTCGATCTCGACGGACGGCGGATCAAGGGCGCGCGGATCGC
>DATNBG010000072.1:0-2809 GCA_035572075.1 Roseiarcus sp.
GGCAATTCCAATCGGCCGCTTGCCGAGGCGATCGCCGCCTATCTCGGCGAGCCCCTGACCAGTTGCCACGTCCGCCGGTTCGCCGATCTCGAGATCTTCGTCGAAATCCTCGAAAACGTGCGCGGGCGCGACGCCTTCATCATCCAGTCGACCTCCTATCCGGCGAACGACAACCTGATGGAGCTCTTGATCATGATCGACGCGCTGCGGCGCGCCTCAGCGCAGCGCATCACCGCGGTGCTCCCTTACTTCGGCTACGCCCGCCAGGACCGGAAGCCGGGGCCGCGCTCGCCGATTTCGGCCAAGCTCGTGGCCAATCTCATCACCCGCGCCGGCGCCGACCGGGTGCTGACGGTCGATCTGCACGCCGGCCAGATCCAGGGGTTCTTCGACATCCCGACCGACAATTTGTTCGCCGCCCCGACCATGGTGCGGGATATTCAGGTCCATCACAACGGCAGCAAGAACCTGATGGTCGTGTCTCCCGACGTCGGCGGCGTGGTGCGCGCTCGCGCGCTCGCCAAGCGCCTCGACGCGCCGCTCGCCATCGTCGACAAGCGGCGCGAGAGGGCGGGCGAATCGGAAGTGATGAACGTGATCGGCGACATTACCGGGCGCCATTGCGTGCTGCTCGACGACATTGTCGATTCGGGCGGCACGCTCTGTAACGCGGCCGACGCGCTGCTCGAGAAGGGCGCGGCGAGCGTATCGGCCTACATCACCCATGGGGTGCTGTCGGGCGGGGCGGTCGCGCGGGTCGCCGCCTCCAGGCTCAGCGAACTGGTGCTCACCGACTCGATTCAGCCGACCGAGGCGGTCAGAGTCGCGCGCAACATCCGGGTGATCTCGATTGCGCCGCTGATCGGCGAGGCGATCGGCCGCATCGCCAAGGAGGAAAGCGTCTCCTCGCTGTTCAACTGACCGGGCAGGCGGAGGCCGGCGCGCGAGCCGATGCGGGGCCGGAATTCTCCACTCTTGACTTGCCGTCCTCGCGCGCTTTGCGCATAGTCTCATCGTGGCCGTCGGCAAGCGGCCGAATTCAGGCCCGGCGCCGATCGACAGGCCGAAGCAACTTCGGGACGGGTGATCGACAGGCCGGCGCCGGTCGGGCCTATGCCGGCCAACGAGCGAGTTTGTCAGGGCTTGGGCTGCGGCCTTCGCCCTCATCGGGAGGATCGATATGGTTCGCGTGTCTGCTCTGCTGACTGGCGTCCTTTGCGCCGGCAGCCTGTTCGCCTCCGCCGCGGTCTATGCGGCCGAGATCAAGCCCGCCGTCATCTATGATTTGGGCGGCAAGTTCGACAAATCGTTCAACGAGGGCGTGTTCAACGGCGCGACCCGGTTCACCAAGGAGACCGGGATCAAATTCCGGGACCTCGAGATCCAGAACGAGGCGCAGCGCGAGCAGGTGCTGCGCAAGTTCGCCAAAGACGGCTTCTCGCCGATCATGACCGTCGGCTTCGCCTTTGAGACGGCGCTGAAGAAGGTCGCCCCGGAATATCCCAAGACGGATTTCGGCATTATCGATGACGTGGTCGACCTGCCCAACGTCCAGTCGCTCGTGTTCAAGGAGCATGAGGGCTCGTTCGTGGTCGGGGTGATCGCGGCGGATACGTCGAAGACCGGCAAGGTCGGGTTTGTCGGGGGGATGGACATTCCGCTGATCTCGAAGTTTGAGTGCGGCTACGCGCAGGGGGTCAAATACGCCTCCGGCGGCAAGGACGAGGTGATCGCCAACATGACAGGCACCACGCCTGCGGCCTGGAACGATCCGGTCAAGGGCGGAGAGCTCGCCAAGTCGCAGATCGCCCGCGGCGCCGACATCATTTACGCCGCGGCGGGCGGGACCGGTCAGGGCGTGCTCAAGGCGGCGGCGGACGCGGGCAAGTTCGGCATCGGCGTCGATTCGAACCAGAACGGTCTGTTTCCCGGCCATGTCCTGACCTCAATGCTGAAGCATGTGGACGTCGCGACCTACAAGTCCTTCATGGACGCCAAGAATGGCGTCTGGAAGCCGGGCGTGCAGGTGCTGGGCCTGAAGGAGGGCGGCGTCGACTACGCGGTCGACGACAACAACAAGGCCATTCTCACTCCCGAAGTGAAGGCCAAGGCGGACCAGGCGAAGGCCGACATCATCTCGGGCAAGATTCAGGTCCACGACTATATGTCCGACAACAAGTGCCCGAACTGAGGCGCGTTCCCTCTCCCCGAGTTTCGGGAAGAGGGTTAGGGTGAGGGGCGCGGGCGAGGAGCAGCGTGTGACGACCGCGGCCGACAAAGCCCCTCCTGCCATCGAACTGATCGGCATCGACAAGAGCTTCGGCCCGGTTCACGCCAACAAGAACGTCAACCTCGCCGTCGAGCGCGGAATCATTCACGGAATCGTGGGCGAGAACGGCGCCGGCAAGTCCACCCTGATGTCGATTCTCTACGGCTTCTATGAAGCCGACGCCGGCGAGATCCGCGTCAATGGCCAGCCGGTGAGAATCCGCTCCTCGCGCGAGGCGATCAGCCACGGCATCGGCATGGTGCACCAGCACTTCATGCTGGTGCCCACGCTCAGCGTGCTCGAAAACGTGATGCTCGGCGCCGAGGGCGGGCCGCTGCTCGCCGAAGGCGCGCGCGCGATCCGCAAGCAGCTCTCCGAACTCGGGCGCGAATATGGCCTCGAAGTCGATCCCGACGCGATCGTGGGCGAATTGTCGGTCGGCCTGCAGCAGCGGGTCGAGATCCTGAAGGCGCTGGTGCGCGGCGCCGAAATCCTCGTTCTCGACGAGCCGACCGCGGTGCTGACCCCGGCGGAGGCCGA
>DATNBG010000073.1:0-4450 GCA_035572075.1 Roseiarcus sp.
GCGCGCGCCGATCGCGGCTGGCGACACGACACCCTCCGATCCCCCACCGTTCCCCAAGCCTAGCACAGCCCCCGGCCCGCGGCGCGCATTGACCGCGCCGCCCGCCCGCCGATAGCGTCGCTTGATGTCCCTCGATCTCTCTCCGTTCGATCGCGAACTCCTAGGCGGCGCGCATGGAGGCGGCGCGCATGGAGGCGGCGCGCATGGAGGCGGCGCGGCCTTCGCCATGCGGCTGCTTCTGCGCTTCGCCGAGGCGGTGGACGCGCGCGCCTTCATTGACATCGAGGTGGCGCATGTCGATGGGTGCCTCTATCACGGACGCGCGAGCATCGATTTCGCCGAGCGGATGGTTGACCTCGGCGGCAAGGTCCGTGTGCCGACAACCCTCAATGTCGGCTCGGTCGACCTGATCCATCCCGAGCTCTTTCGCGGAACGAAGGAGCATGCGGAGAACGGGGCGAAGCTCATGCGCGCGCATCTCGATCTCGGCTGCGCGCCGACCTTCACCTGCGCCCCGTACCAGACCGTCCACCGCCCGCGTTTCGGCGCACAGATCGCCTGGGGAGAATCGAACGCGATCGCCTTCGCCAATTCGGTGATCGGCGCGCGCACCAACCGCTACGGGGATTTCATCGACCTCTGCTGCGCGATGACCGGCCGCGCCCCCGCTTACGGCCTGCACCTGACCGAAAACCGCGTGGCGCGGGCTGTGGTCGAGATCGCCTCAATCCCGGACGAGTGGGACTTGGAGCGCCTTGCGGTCGCGGTCGGCCACACGATCGGGCGCCGCTGCGGCGGCCTCATCCCCGCGATCGTCGGCCTGCCCTCGGAAATGAGCGAGGACGATCTGAAGGCGCTGGGCGCCGCCGCCGCTTCGTCCGGCGCAGTGGCGCTGTTCCATGTCGTAGGCATGACGCCCGAAGCGCCGGACCTTGAGACCGCTTGCGGCGGCCGGACGCCCGCACTTCGCCTGCAACTGACCGCAGAAGACTTGCGCGAGGCGGCGCGCTCGCTCTCCAGCGTCGCCGACGGCGCGCCGCTGGGCGCGGTCTCGCTCGGCACACCGCATTTCTCGCTCGCCGAATTCGCGCGTCTCATGCCGCTCATCGATGGCGCGCGCCCGGTCACCGACATCTTTGTCAATTGCAGCCGGGCGACGCTTACCGAAGTCCGCGAGCGCGGCTGGGAAGAGCGGCTTAAGGTCGCCCGGGTCACACTCATCGCCGACACCTGCGTCTATGTCAGCGCCCTGATGCAGCCAGGGGTTCGGACAATCATGACCAATTCCGGCAAATGCGCCTATTACGCGCCGGGCAATCTCGGGGTCGAGGTCGCCTATGGATCGCTCGCCGATTGTGTCGCCTCGGCGTGCGCCGGCAAGGTGGTGCGGTTGTGAGCGGGCGGCTCTAAGCGCAAAGCGTCAATGCCCCCAGTGCTGATTCCCCCTCCACAGTCGGCCGTTTCGTCTCGACTCTTGGTCTGGTCGGCGGTACTTCATTCTACACACAGAATACGGGGAGGGGCCAGTGAACCTCGAATTCGCGTTCACGTTATTCGGTTCGCTCAAACCGCCGGTTGAAATCGGCGCCGGACCGTTCGGGACCCGACGGTATTTCGAAGTCCTAGGGGGAAGAGTTGAGGGTGAGCGGCTGAACGGTAAGGTTTTGACGGGCGGAGCGATTGGCTGCTTGTTGGGCCGGACTCGCACGACTCGACGTACGCGCCCAGATGATCACGGATGATGGCGCTTCAATTTACGCGCGCTACAACGGACTCTTGGAACTGAACGAGAAGGTGGCCGAGGCGGTCGCGAACGGTAGCAGCACCGACTTTGGCGACCAATATTTTCGCACCACACCTCGCTTGGAGACCGGCGACGCGCGCTACGCGTGGCTCAATCAGAGCCTCTTCGTTGGGGAGGGCCGGCTCCACGCCGGCGCTGTCGAGTACAGGGTGCACCGCGTCACCTGACAGGCATGATTGGGAATCGCTTCGGAATCCGAGCTTCGCCGCGGAACGGGATGACTATGAACGCGCGCGCGTTCGGCGCCGTCACGCTCGTTCCCGGCGCGGCGTCCGGGCCTGTTCTCCGGCTCGATGAGCCGCTGAGCTTCTGGGGCGGCCTCGACGCTGCGACCGGAACCATCGTCGATCGGTTACATCCGCAGCGGGGGACGAACGTCGCGGGCCGCATCCTAATGATGCCTGCCGGGCGCGGCTCGAGCTCGGGCAGCGCCACGCTCGCCGAGGCGCTGCGGCTCGGCAAGGGGCCGGCTGCGATCCTGATGCTCGAGCGCGACGCGATCGTGGTCGTCGGCGCGATGGTCGCGGCCGAGCTCTATCGCCTTGCATGTCCCGTGGCGTTGGCGAACGAGCGAGACTGGGAGGCCCTGGCGGCCGCAGCCAGCCTCGCGATCGAGGCTGGCCCCAACGGCGCTTCGATCAGCGCCGCCCTTTGACCTCGCGGCCAAGGCGTACGCCCGCGCGAAAGCCGGGACGATGGCCCGGCTCGCCGGCGACCGGCCTGCCGCCTCGCGCGTGATGCGGCGCATGAAACGAGCGTTTCGGTTGGGGCGCGGGCGCGGCCGCGCTCGCCGCCTTTCGCACAATCGGCGCGGGCCGCGGACCCGCCGCGCCGCGGCGGTCGGTCTTCGGCAGAGTAAGCCGCGTCAGCCGCTCGATCGCGCGCAAGAGGTCGCGCTCCTCGTGGTCGCAAAGCGAGATCGCTTGGCCCCCATTGCCCGCGCGCGCGGTGCGGCCGATCCGATGGACGTAGGCTTCGGCGACCTCCGGCAGTTCAAAATTGACGACGTGGCTGACCCCGTCGATGTCGATGCCGCGCGCCGCGATGTCGGTCGCAACCAGCGCCCGCGTCGTTCCGGCGCGGAAGGCGGCGAGCGCCCGTTCGCGCTGACCCTGGCTCTTGTTGCCATGAATGGCCGAAGCGTCGACGCCCGCTTCGTCGAGCGCGCGGGCGACGCGGTCGGCGCCGCGCTTGGTGCGGGTGAAAACGATGACGCGCGTCAGTTCGGAATCGTTGAACAGTTCGATCAAGAGGTCGCGCTTCTTCGCCGCTTCGATGAGGACGACGCTGTGCTCGACGCGGTCGGCGGTCTTCGCGGGCGGCGTCACCGAGACCTCGACCGGCTCGCGCAGCAATTCGCCGGCGAGCGCGCGGATGTCGGCAGGCATGGTCGCGGAGAAAAACAGGTTCTGCCGCCGCTTGGGCAAATCCCGCACGATCCGGCGGATCGGCTTGATGAAGCCGAGGTCGAGCATCTGGTCGACCTCGTCGAGCACCAGAAACTCGACCGCGCCGAGACGCGCGACCCCGGCGTCGAGATGGTCGAGGAGGCGCCCGGGCGTCGCGACCAGCACGTCGAGACCTCCCTGAAGCGCGCGGACCTGAGCCCCATGGGGCACGCCGCCGAACACGACGGCGATCTTCAAGCCTAGTCCGTCGGATAGGTCGCGGAAGCTCTGGGAGATCTGGCTCGCGAGTTCGCGCGTCGGGCTCAGCACGAGGACGCGAGCCCCGTTCCGCGGCGCTGGGCGCCGGTCAGTCACGAGCCGATGAAGGATCGGCAAAGCGAAGGCCGCCGTCTTGCCGGTGCCGGTCTGGGCGATGCCGATGAGGTCCCGGCCCTTCATCAAAGGCGGGATCGCCTCGGCCTGAATCGGGGTCGGACGCGCATAGCCAAGCTTGGCCAGCGCGGTATTGAGGGGCGCGGCAAGGCCGAACCCGTGAAAATTATCCAAGGTGTGAAGTCTTTCAAAATGCCGCAGCGGCGCAAGGCGCGCGCTTGATCGCGGCTAGAGGAGGGAACGCCCCGCGTGTCCGGACGTCGAATGAAGATTAACGAGCGCGCGGCAGGCGGGCTTAAAAGTCCGTCACGCGGCCGGAACGCCGATGGCCGCGCACTGGCGGCTTGGCCCGCATGTGGGCCGAAGGAGCCGCAAAGTCAAGAGCGCGCGCGTCATAAGGCTGTCGCTCGCGCCTCAACCGCGCACCGCGAGATGACCATGGAATCGCTCACGCAACTCTGTCTTGAGCAGCTTGCCGGTCGCGGTATGCGGCAGCCGGTCGACGAAGACGACGTCGTCGGGAACCTGCCACTTCGCCAGCTTTTCGGACAGGAACTTGAGGAGCGCGGCTTTGGTCGGCTTCGTTCCCTCGCGCGGATGGACGATCAGGAGCGGGCGCTCCTGCCAGACCGGATGCTCGACTGCGATGACCGCGGCCTCGAACACGTCGGGATGCGACATGGCGAGGTTCTCGATGTCGATCGAGGAAATCCACTCGCCGCCCGACTTGATGACGTCCTTCAGCCGGTCGGTGAGCTGGACGAAGCCGTCCGGGTCGATCGTGCCCACGTCGCCCGTGCCGAGCCAGCCGTCCTTGTCGACCGCTCCCGCGCCCTCGCCCTTGAAATAGCCGGAAATCACCCAG
>DATNBG010000074.1:0-4699 GCA_035572075.1 Roseiarcus sp.
TCTCCGTCGAGGGCGACGGCCACAAGTTCAAGCCATGGGGCTTCCAGGGCGGCGCCGAGGGCTTGCCGAGCGCGCTGGTGCAGGTCGGGTCGGCGGGAGACGGCGTCGAATTGCCGTCCAAGGTGCCCTATCGCAAGGCGAAAGCGGGCGATCGTCTGGTCTCCTACGGCCCGAGCGGCGGCGGCTACGGCGATCCGTTGCTGCGCGCTCCGGAAGCGGTCCTGGAAAACGTCCTCGATGGAATCGTGTCCAAGGCTCAGGCGCGCGAGCAATATGGCGTCGTCATCGCCGCCGAGAGCGTCGACTCCGTCGCGACGGAGGCGCTTCGCGCCGAGCTGCGGCGCGTCCGGACCGCCCGCGACGTTGGCGCCAACGCGCGCGGCCGATGAAGGGAACAGCGCTTACGCGTTCAGGAACTCGACCCACCGGCGGACGAGATAATTGTGGTCCTCCATGATCGTGTTCCAGACGCGCACCCGCGCCATGCGCTCGAGATAGGAGCCGCCGTCGCGTGATTCGCCGGCCCGCACGCAAGCCTCGCCGAAGGGATCCGGTAAGTCGCGGGCCGCCGGCTTGCCTTCGTACCAGTAGTCCCATTCCGCCTCGGAGAGGTGGCGGCGCGTCCGCTCCCGCACGGACATGTAGTACCCTTGACGCGCGAGGATCGCGCCGGGCGGACCCTCCATCCACCAATTGAGATAGGCGTAGGCGGCCTCGAGCCGCTCGCCGCCCGCCGCGGCGGAGAGGCAGATGTCCGAATGCCAGCCGCGCGCGCCCTCGACCGGCATGGCGCTCGCCACCTCGACGCCCGCCCGCCTGAGCTTGACGATTGCCGGCGAGAAGATGCTCTGCACGACGGCGCCGCTGCGCTCCATGAGCTTTGCCGCATCGTCATAGGTTTCCCAAAGACCGCAGAAATGTCCGTTGCGCTTCCTCTCCTTCAGGATGGCGATGACCGCGTCGATCTCCTCGATCGACAGGTTCGCGATGTCGCCGAACTTCAGGATTCCCGCGCCCTCCACGGCAAGCGCGGCTTCGATCATGCCGATCGCCGGATCGCGGATCATCCCCACCTTGCCGCGCCAGCGCTCATCGAGCAGCCACGCCCAACTGTCCTTCTCGTCAGGTCGCAATTGCTGGCGCAAGCTCGGCGCGTAGCCGAGCGAGTCCGCGCCGTGGATCGTGGGCGCCGTGCTGGCGAGCGCGCTGGGGCGGGAGGCGAGCGTGTCGTCGCGCTGCACATAGAGCTGCCGAAACAGATCGCCGCAGACCGGCGTCCCGGCGTTCGTGAGGGAAGCGAGGGACGCAATGTCGCTCCAGGCTGGAATCCGCCGGACCTCGATCGGCTGAATGGAACGAGCCGTCCACAGAAGATCGACGGTGTGCCACTGATGATAGACGTCAAAACTGTCCGGCCTGGTGACGGCGCGACGAATCTCTTCGGCGCCGTCGACCAGCTCGAATTCAACGTCGAAGCCGAGATCGCGAGCGGCCTCACGCCGAAGCGGCTCAAGCAGGATTTCGCGGCGGCCCAGCACGCGCAAAGCCGGTCGCCTCGGCGCCGCTCGTCGACGCTCGCTGCGCTGCCTCTGTGCTTTGCGCGTTCTCGACCGGCCGTCGGCGAGCGGCGTCAGATAAGGCGCCGTTTGCTGGTCGGCGAGCACCGACAGCACTTTGAGGCGCGCTTTCGTGCGCTGCATCGCCCGCCCAAGATGCAGCGCGAGCGCTCCCACGGCGCCGTCGAGGTCGCCGGCCATGAGGGAATCGAGGACGATTCCATGCTCACGCAACATCACCTCGACTTCCTGCAGCCCAACCTGCCGCGCAAAGAGGCGGTCAACCACGTCTGGCGTCCGGCTTCGCTGGATTGACGAGATCAGCCGGCGATTGGCGGCGCCGGCGAGGCAGGTCTCATGCATGTCGCGTTCGAGGCGCTCGATCTCCGCCGGCGTGATCGACCGCGGGGCTCGGAGCGCCTGTTCAAGACGGGCCTTCATCGCTCGCAGTTCGTGCGGAGCAAGCGAGCCCGCGGCTTGCTGCAACGCAGCGGGCTCGAGCAGCGCGCGGATTTCGAAATGCTCCTTGACGTCGCGTGATGTGAGAGGCCCGGCGGTCCAGTGCGACCAGCGATCCTTTTCGATCAGCCCGTCGTGATTGAGTCGATTGAGGACGTCACGGACGACGGTGCGGCTCACATCGAAGTGCGCGCACATCACGGATTCGGAGATCTTGTAAGCCCCGAAGGGGCAGCAGGAGAGGACCCGATCCGCGACCTCGCCATATATCCTTTGCCAGGCGGCGCGCTGCGCATGGCCTTGGATGTCGCCGGAGACGTCGAGATTGAGCGTCAGAAGATTGACTCTGATCGGCTCGACGCCAGACGACGCCGCGCCGACCAGATATCCCCGCCCGTTGAAACGATGCACCAGTCCTTCTTGCGCCATGAGTTCGAGCGCACGCTGCACCGGGCCGCGGCTGACGCCGAGAAGCGTCGCAATGGGGCCCTCGAGCAGCACCACTCCAGGCTGGAGCTCTCCGTTGAGAATGTTGCGCGCGAGGTCGTCTCGGACCACCCGATAATAAGGGCGTGCCGGCGGCTGCTCGCCTTCGTCCGTCCCTGTCGGCCGGCGAACCTGATGCTCCAGTTTGACTTGGTTCATACGACCGGCAGCATGCTCAATAGTCGCGCGGCGAAATCAATTCGCCCAGCGTAACGACAACGGGCGGCATTTATCACAAATCCCGGCTTCGGCCCACGAACATGGCCGCCGGCCTTTTCAGCGTGGAGCGGCTCGCTCCGTCGCCATTCCCCTCTCGCCGCCGATCATCGGGCGAAAATGCTCACGATGTCGACGGACTGTTCGGGGCCGTCATAGATGTCGAGCGTATTCTCGATATGGCGCAAGTGATGCTCCATGGCCTCCGCGGCGCCGTGAGCGTCTCGCCGCTCGAGCGCATCGGCAAGGCCCTTATGCTCAGCTTCGGCGCAGGAACGGGCGCCGTGCGAGCCGTGGAGGCCGATGATCAATGACGTGCGCGCGACAAGCTCCCCGAGAAATTTTGTCAGAACCGAATTGCCGACGACCTCCGCCAGGCGGAGATGGAATTCTCCGGATAGCCGAATCGACTGGCTGCGATCGCCGCGCGCCTCAGCGGCCGCGCCCGCGCGAATGTTGGCGCGCAGCCCTTCCAGCGCGCCTTCTTCGATGCGTTCCACGGCCAACAGGACGATCGACCGCTCGACCGCACGGCGCGCCTCGAACACCTCATGCGCGGCCGTGGCGTCAGGGCTGCTGACGAAGGCGCCGCGGTTGGCGTGGAGCGTCACCACTCCGCGCTCGGCGAGCACCACGAGAATCCGGCGGATCTGGGTACGATTGCATTGAAAAGCGTCGCATAGAGCGCTCTCCGGCAGTTTTGCGCCGGCCCGGAGTCGCTGCTCCATGACCGCGTTGACGATCCGCTCAACGATCGCGTCGTCCGTCAGCGAGCTTCGCGCTTGATCCGTCGTCAGCGCCATCGCCCCGCCCATCCTCCGTGCTCAACCACCGATCGAATTTTGCCCGATGTTTTCGCATCTGCACAAAAGTTCGGCAAACTGTCGACGATCGTCTTACTTATCGTTGACAAATAGATCAAGCCATGCCACCCAAACCTCAAGGCTTGATTTAAAGTCCGGGCGCGCCGGACGGCTTAGGCAAGGAGGAAACATGACACATCGCGCCAATTCGTTTCGCGCCGCGTTGGTCGGCTTGGCTTCGGCCGCGGCGCTGGCCGCTCTCGCGCTGCCCGCCGATGCGGCGAACAAGACGCTCAAGATCGGTTTTGTCGGCGTGACCAGCGGGCCCGCGGCGGCTTGGGGCACCTCAAACGTGCGGTCGATGCAAACCCTTGCCGACTGGTGGAATTCCAAGGGCGGCGTCAAGATTGGCGACCAAACTTATGACATCGACGTCGTGACTTTCGACGACCAGAAGGACCCGAAGCGCTCTATCGACGGCATGGAGAAGATGGCCCAGGAAGGCATTCATTATGTCGTCGGGCCGAACGTTGACGATGGCGCCGAGGCGGTTCGTCCCGTCGCGGAAAAGTCCGGGATCATCTACTTTCCCTACGCCTTCCCGAAAGAGCTTTACACCAAACCCGCCTCCAACGCGGTGCTCGGCATGGTCGCGAGCTATCAGTCCGGCCCGGCGATCTACAAGTACCTGAAAGAGAAGAAGGGAGTGAAGACGGTTGCGTTCGTCGCCGCCAACGAATCCGATCCTTTGACACAGCGCGACGCTGGCGTCGCGGCGGCAAAGGCGCTCGGTCTCGACGTGGTTGCCGACAAGGACACCTATCAGAACGACACGACGGATTTCACTCCGGTCCTGACGCCGGTCGTCAAGCTCAAGCCGGACCTTCTCGTGCTGTCGGGAGTTGCGCCCGCCAATGCGCCGCTCCTCATTCGCTCGGCCCGCGAACTCGGTTACAAGGGCCTCATCTCGACTGAGACGGCGCAGGACGCCAAAGTGCTCGCGGAAGGCGCGGGCGACCTCGCCAACGGCTTCATCTCGGTTGGCGGCGCCTCGACCCCCGAGATCCGCTCAAAGGAGATGGACGAATTCATCGACCGCTACACAAAGAAGTTCGGCGAGTACAATGACGAATCGAACACCAAGGTCTACGCGCTCGAATATATCATCGACACTCTGAA
>DATNBG010000075.1:0-2808 GCA_035572075.1 Roseiarcus sp.
TCGACAAGTTCGTCACCCATGAATTTCCGGTCGATCAGGTGGACAAGGCCATGGCCCAGGCCTTCGACATCGACACGTGCATGAAGGTCGTGCTGACGCCAAGCGGCGCGTAAGGCCAAGGGCCGCGTCGCCCGGGCTTGAGGGTTAAGCAGGTTGCCCTGTTCGAGGAGGGTCGGGTAGCACCCTTCGGTTTTTCGTCATGGCCGGGCTTGACCCGGCCATCCATGCAGCGCAACAGCGAAAAGACCGGGACGCCTTTGGTGGCGAGCATAATCATTTGAAATGGCGTTATTTTTTGATGTTTCGGATGAAGGCTTCGCCGTCGGCCGCGTGGATGGCCGGGTCAAGCCCGGCCATGACGGAGAAGCGCCTCTTTTCGACAAATCCTTGACAAATTCCCGGATCGAGGGCTATTATTTCTGTTTTATGGAAGGATAGCCCATGCCCGCCTCAAACCCCGTCTGTTCCCCCATCGAGGCGCGCATCCGCGCCCAGCGCATCTTCGCCCGCCTCATGGCCGGGCAATCGGTCCGCGCCGTCGCCGAGTCGGAAGCCTTGAGCGTCCGCCGCGTGCAACAGATCGTCCGCGAGCGCCTCGACCGCCGCAACGCCAACCCGGCCGAAGATTTCGCGCTCCTGCAGATCGCCCGGCTTGAGCGGGCGCTCGATCTCATTGGCGCCCAACTCGACTCCGGCAAGCCGTCCGCGGCGCATGCCTTTGTCCGCATCCTCGATCATCTGAATCGTCTCGCGCCCGAGCGGCTGAAACTCAAGCCCGCTTTTCAGCGAGTTGGCGACGAGGTCGACAAGATGGAGGACAAGCTTGAGCGCCTCGACGCGGCGCGCGAGGCGCTAGCGCTCAGAGAGGCCGAAAAGGCCTCGCGGGAGCCGCGCGACAACGCGGCGCAATCAAACGGGCCCCAAGCCATTGATAACACAGAAAACCGCGAAATGGCCGATTTCGCACCCCCAACGATTCCAGAGGCTTAGCGCTCCGATGCGAAACGCCCGGTTTCGCAATGCGAAACGCGGCCTTCGCCTCCCGCGGCAACGCGCCCTCAGATGGACTCGCGGCCGACCATTCGGTTATTCCCGCGCAGGATTGAATCGATAGAATTATCAATGGCTTACCAAGGAACGCGCGTTCGCCGGCATGACAAGGATGGCCCTACCCGGCGAGCAGCCGCTTCACGATCGCGCTCGCCTTGGCGAAATCCATTTCGCCCGGGTGCGCCGCCTTCAGCGCGTTCACGACCTTGCCCATGTCCTTGACGCTTGTCGCTCCGGTCGACGCGATGGCCGCTTTTGCCGCGGCGGTCACCGCCGCTTCGTCCATTTGCCTCGGCAGGAACTCGCCGATCACCGCGATCTCGGCGCTCTCCTGCTCGGCGAGTTCGTTGCGTCCGGCCCCGGCGTAGATCGCAGCCGATTCCTGGCGGGATTTCACCATTTTGGCGAGCAGCGCGAGTTCGTCGGCGCGGCTCACGATCTTGCCTGCGCCGCGGGCCTCGATCTCGCGCTCCTTCAGCGCGGCCATAATGAGACGAAGCGCGCCGACGCGGACTTTGTCGCCGCCCTTCATCGCCTCCTTCATTCGCGTGGCAACGGTCTCGCGCAGCGGCGCTGAATTGGGCATCAGTCTCCTCGGATGTTGGAATGGGCCGCCTCGCTTGACGCGCGGCAAAGGCGGCGCTTAAGCACAGCCGGATGTCACACGCAACAAACCCCGACCCGTCGCCTGGCCCGGACGAGGCTTCGTCCGGCTGGCGCCCGCGCGTCGCGACCGGCGTGATCGTTCTCGCCGACGGCTCGCTGATTGAGGGCTTCGGGGTCGGCGCGACCGGCGCGGCGGCCGGCGAGATCTGCTTCAACACCGCGATGACCGGCTACGAGGAAATCCTGACCGACCCCTCCTACGCCGCCCAGATCATCACCTTCACCTTCCCGCATATCGGGATCGTCGGCGTCAACGACGAGGACATCGAAGTCGTCAATCCCGCCGCGGCGCCGGCCGCGGTCGGCGCCATCATGCGCGCCGACCTCGCGGCCCCATCGAATTTTCGCGCTCAGGCCCGGCTCGACAGCTGGCTCAAGGCCAGAGGGGTTATCGGCGTCACCGGCGTCGACACCCGCGCGCTCACCACGCTCATCCGCGAGCGCGGCATGCCGAACGCGGTCATCGCCCATGCCCCCGACGGCGCCTTCGATCTCGACGCGCTCCGCGCCATGGCCGCGCATTGGCCGGGGATCGACGGCATGGACCTCGTTCCGGCGGTCGGCGCGACCCAGCGCTACGACTGGGACGAGACCAGCTGGACGCTGGAGAGCGGCTTTGCCCATCGGCATGCGACACGCTTTCACGTGGTCGTGGTCGACTATGGGACCAAGCGCAATATCCTCAGGCTCCTCAACGACTGCGGCTGCGCGGTGACTGTGGTTCCGGCGACCGCGAGCGCCGACGAGATCCTCGCGCTCAGGCCGGACGGGGTCGTGCTCTCCAACGGGCCGGGCGATCCGGCGGCGACCGGCGAATACGCCGTGCCGACCGTCCGGGCGCTGCTCGAGGCGAAGGTTCCGCTGTTCGGCGTCTGTCTCGGCCATCAGCTGCTCGCGCTCGCGGTCGGCGGGCGCACCGTCAAGATGCCGCAGGGCCACCACGGCGCCAATCATCCGGTCAAGGATTTCTTGACCGGCAAGGTCGAGATCGTGTCGATGAACCACGGCTTCGCGGTCGATCGGGCGAGCCTGCCGGAAAACGTCGAGGAAACGCATGTGTCGCTGTTCGACGGCTCGAATTGCGGCTTGGCC
>DATNBG010000076.1:0-3167 GCA_035572075.1 Roseiarcus sp.
GAAGGACGGTCCAGTAGCCGCCTCTCCTACGACCTCAGTTTTTTTGACTCGCAGCGGCAGGCCCGTTCTGGAGCGTCCTTCGAGACACGATGCTTCGCATCGGTCCTCAGTGCGCGGTCTGAGGAAGGACAAACCCGTTCATCACCCTTGCGCCTCGTTTCTCAGGAACTTCTCGAGCCAGTGGATGTCGTATTGGCCGTTCTGCACCTCCGGGTTTCGAACCAGCGAGCGAAACAGCGGCAGCGTCGTCTCGACACCGTCGACGATGAATTCGTCGAGCGCGCGCCTAAGCCGCATCAGGGCCTCGGTCCGCGTCCGGCCGTGGACGATCAGCTTGCCGACCAGGGAATCGTAATAGGGCGGGATCACGTAGCCCTGATAGGCCGCCGAGTCGACGCGAATCCCCAAGCCCCCGGGGGGATGAAAGTAGGTGATCCGTCCGGGCGAGGGCTGAAATGTGCGCGCGTGCTCGGCGTTGACGCGGCATTCGATCGCGGCGCCCAGGAACCGGATGTCGTCCTGGGCGAAGGAGAGGGGCGAGCCCGCGGCGATCTTGATCTGCTCGTTGATGATGTCGATGCCGGTGATCATCTCGGTGACCGGATGCTCGACCTGCACCCGCGTGTTCATCTCTATGAAGAAGAACTTGCCGTCCTCGTAGAGGAACTCGATTGTGCCGGCGCCGACGTAACCAAGTTCAGCCATCGCCCTGGCGACAATTCCGCCGATGCTGTCGCGCTGTTCGGGATTGAGGGCAGGGGAGGGGCCCTCCTCCCAGACTTTCTGGTGGCGGCGTTGAAGGGAGCAATCGCGCTCGCCAAGGTGAATGGCATGGCCCTGCGTGTCGCCGAGCACCTGCACTTCAATGTGGCGGGGCTTGGCGAGATATTTCTCGAGATAGACGGAATCGCTGCCGAAGGCGGCCTTCGCCTCGATCCTGGCGGCGCTCATCGCCTCGCCAATGTTCTCGGGTCCCCACGCGACTCTCATGCCGCGGCCGCCTCCGCCCGCTGCGGCCTTGACGATGACGGGGTAACCGACCTCGGCTGCGACCTTGAGCGCTTCGTCTTCGTCCCGCACCCCGCCCTCGGAGCCGGGGACGCAGGGAATCCCGAGGCGCCGGGCCGTGACTTTGGCCTCGATCTTGTCGCCCATCAGGCGGATGTGTTCGGCCTTGGGACCGATGAAGGCGACCTCGTGT
This sequence comes from Roseiarcus sp., assembly GCA_035572075.1. Lineage (GTDB taxonomy): Bacteria > Pseudomonadota > Alphaproteobacteria > Rhizobiales > Beijerinckiaceae > Roseiarcus. The sequence continues at coordinate 1,202 of DATNBG010000076.1, forward strand.
TCCTCGAGAATGTCGGCGAAGCGCGCGTTCTCGGCGAGAAACCCGTAGCCTGGATGGACGGCGTCCGCGCCGGTGATCTCGCATGCCGCGACGATCGCGGGAATATTGAGGTAGCTGTCGCGCGCCGGCGGCGGGCCGATGCAGACGCTCTCGTCCGCGAGCTTGACATGCATCGCCTCCCGGTCGGCGGTCGAATAGACCGCGACGGTCGCAATGCCGAGCTCCTTGGCGGCGCGCATGACCCTGAGCGCGATCTCGCCGCGGTTGGCGATCAGGATTTTATCGAACATCGAGCGGGTTCCCCGATCGCTCGCAAACCCCGCGGCGCTACTCCGCGTCGCGGTCATTCAATGATCATCAGCGGCTGGTCGTATTCCACCGGCGCGCCGTCGGCGACCAGGATGCCGACGACCTTGCCGGCCCGGGGCGCGACGATGTCGTTGAAGGTCTTCATCGCTTCGACCAGCATGAGCTTGTCTCCAGCCTTGACCGCCGATCCGACCTCGACGAACGGCTTGGCCTCGGGACTGGCCCGCAGATAAGCGGTGCCGACCATGGGCGATCTCACGGCGCCCGCGAGATCGGCCGCGGGCGGCTCCGTCGCGGGCGGAGCGATAGCGGCCTGCGCGGAAGCGGCGGCGATGGGCGCCGATTGGGGAATCGCGGCGAGGTTCACCGGAGCCGACGGCGCCCGCTCGCGCGCCAGACGCACCTGCAGTTCTCCGAGGCTGATTTCGATCTCGGAGAGATCGTACCGCGACACGATTTTCGCGAGCTGGTCGACCGCCGCGACGTCAACAAGACTTTGCACAGACCCGTCGGTTCGCGCGCCAGACGGCTTCTTCATATTTCTTCGCTCGCGTGGGGGACGGATGTGACTAGAGCATGATGCGCTCGGGCGCAATCGTCATCGCGCGGAGCGAAGCGACGCCGCGATCCAGGGGCCGTAAGGCGCCCGGCGATTCCTGGATTGCTTCGCTTCGCTCGCAATGACGGCTTCGGCTCAACCTGAAATTATCCCGCTTCCAGTCAGGAAACGGCTTTTCTATATCCCGCTGGCCCGGGCAAAGAAAGTTCGATGGGGCGCTCCGGCTCACCCTCGGCGGGCCCACACGCTGACGTCATGAACCGCCGCGCCGCCATGCGGGGCGACGCTGTCGTCGCCGACGAGGACGTTGATTCCCCATCCGTCAAGAAAAGCGGAGGGGGGCCAGACGCCTTCGCTGATGAGAACGCCCGGCTTCACGCCCTCGAACAGGCGGGCGTGCAGGCGTGTTCGGCCGCGCTCGTTGCCCAGTTGCACGATATCGCCTTGGGCGAGACCGAGCCTCGCCGCATCGGACGGATTGATGAGCACCTCGGGCCGCTGCTCCCGTGACAGCGAGGTCGGCGTCTGGGTGAAGGTGGAATTGAGGAAGTTTCGGGCGGGCGAGGTCGCAAGTTTGAAGGGGTGATCTTCGTCGGCGGCCTCGTTGACCGGCCAGTAATCGGGCAGTCCCGGCATCGCGCGCCAAGGGCCCCGCATCCCGTCATTGCCGATCGGCAAGCCGGTCCAATCGGGCTTGAAGCGGAATTTCCCGTCCGGGAAGCCAAAGCCGGTAAGGAAATGCGACTCCTCGAAAGGCGGCTGCAAGTCGAGCCAGCGCTCTCTTTCGAGCCGTTCAAGGTCGCCCAAGCCCGATTCACGCAGCGTCCAGTCGATGATCTCGCGCGGCGACATCGAGAACGCGGGATGCTTGGCCCCGACGCGCGCCGCGAGCGCGGCGATCACCTCGTGGTTCGAGCGGCAGCCCTTCGGCGGGTCGATCGCCTTGGGGGCGAATTGCAGGTGCTGGTGGCCTCCGGCGGTGTAGATGTCATCGTGTTCGAGAAACATCGTCGCCGGCAAGACGATGTCGGCATGGCGGGCGGTGTCGGTCATGAACTGTTCGTGCACGCAGGTGAACAGATCGTCACGCGAGAAACC
>DATNBG010000077.1:0-6692 GCA_035572075.1 Roseiarcus sp.
TGCTCGCCGGAGAATCCGGCGACGAAACGCCCGCCACGGATCTCGCCCCTGGCCTCGAGCCGGCGGTAGACGCGCAGCAAGTCGCGCCAGGGCGGGAGCCAGCCCGGCTCCTGCGCCAGCAGGCGCCAGAAGACGACGCCATAACGGGCGAGCAGCGCCCGCGCCGCATATTCGACCGCCCCGGCGCGCGAGCCGGCGTCCCCCTCCCCTGCCCGGCCGATCAGCGACCACCGGCCGCCGCTCTCGATGTCGAAGGCGAGCACCCGCCCGCGCCGCCTCGCCCCGGCGAGAGGCTTGCGCTGGGGAGACGGCACAAGAAGCGCGCGCAAGCCCGCGAAGCTGTCCGAGGCGGCGAGGCCGAGCGCGGCGAGTTCGCCGAGCGCTTCCTCGAGCTGATGGCGCAAAAGGCGCGTCGCTTCGGCGAGCTCGTCGAAGAACATGGCGCCGCGCGCCTTCAAGGCCTCGAACACGGCTTCGGCGCGTCCGCTCATCGGGGCCGTGGCGCTCGGCGGCGCGAGCGCCATCCACAAGCGGGCGGCGCGGCGCTCTATGAGGGCGATCGGGGTCGCGCCGACGGGGGCCGCATGGCGGGAGCGGTCGCTTGACGCGGGCGGCGTCAGCCGCGCCCAGGCCGTCCGCCCGGCGAGGCATTGGGCGTCGAGCCAGGAGGCCTGGTAGCCTTTGAGGCGCGCCGGCAGGATCTCGGTCTCCCACGCCTTCGCCGGCGCCTCGAAGCCTTCGAGGGCGTTCAAGACCGCGGGGAGCGCGTCGGGCCCCTCGAGACGCGTGTCCTCGGAAACATGCTGCCAAGCGAACAGGAAGCGGAGGAAGTCGCGCGCCGCGACCGGCTCGATCTCCGACCGCAGCCGCCGGACCGTGTAATGGTGAATGCGCGCGAGCAGCCGCCGGTCGCACCATTGCTCGTCATTGAGACCGGGAAGGAAACGTCCCCTGAGGATGGCGCCGTCGCTTTCGAGCGCCGCGAGCGCTGCGGCGACAGCCGACGGCTCGAGCCCGAGCGGGGCGGCCAGCGCCGTCGGCGTGACCGGCCCGACGCCTTCGAGCCTGCCGCGCAGGATCTCGACGAGCGCGCTTTCGCTCGACCATGACGCTTCAGCCTCATCGGCGGGGGGCGCGATCTGAGGCTCGAGCTTTGCCTCCGGCCAGACCGCGCGGAATTGAGTGAGCCGCTCGGCCGGAATCCACAAGTCCGCCTGGGGCGCCTTCATGAGCGCGACGCGCTTCTCGCGCGAGAGCGCCTCCAGCCACTCGCTCCAGCCGGGCGTCGCGCGGGCCTCCGTGTCCGTCAGGCAGCCGAGCCAGAGCAGCGCGTCGTGCAGCTCCTCGGAATTGACCGGATCGGGCCAGGCCTCGGCCTGCACCTTGGCGATCGCCTCGGGATCGAGCCGGCCGAGGTCGGATGCGCTGTCGGGATCGCGCCAGCGCCTCGCCATGACCGCCTGAGTCCGGCGCTCCTCGAGCGGCGCGTCGTCGAGGAAGGCGTACGGCCTCGCCGACAAGGCCTCGAGCGCGAGCGGCGAAGGCTCGGCGAGATCGCAGCCAATGACCTGGATTTCGCCGGCCTCCAGGCGCTTGAGCAGCCGCTCCAGCCCCTCGATGTCCATCGCCTCATGCAAGCAATCGGCGATCGCCTGATTGGTCAGCGGATGGTCGGGGACCTCCCGCTCGCCGACCAGATTCTCGGCGCAGGCGATCTGATCGGGGAAGACCGCAGCGACGAGGTCTTCCGCCTGCATGCGCAGGATTTGCGGCGGAACCTTCTTGCCGGAGCGGAAGCGCGGCAAAGCGAGCGATACGCCCGCGACCCAGCGCCAGCGGGTGGTGAACATCGGCGCGTCCAGCATCGCCTGGATGAGCACGCCGCGCACGCTGTTCGAATGGAGGTAGCGCGCGACGTCGGCAAGCTCGAAGCTGTGCGCCGTGGTGAGCGACAGCACGATATTGTCTTCCGTCGCCGCCGCCTGGAGCTCGAAATTGAACTTGCGGCAAAAGCGCTTGCGCAAAGCCAGGCCCCAGGCGCGGTTGAGGCGGCTGCCGAAGGGCGAGTGAATGACGAGCTGCATGCCGCCCGCTTCGTCGAAGAACCGCTCGAAGACGATCTCATCCTGCGTCGGGAGGCGCCCAAGGGCGGAAGCGCCGGCGGCGAGATAATCCACGAGCTGATCGGCCGGGGCGCCTGCCACGCCGACTTCATGGGCGAGCCAGCGCCGGGCGGACACGCCCGAGCGGTCGGCGGCGAGGCGCGACGCAATCTCGGCGCGCAGGCGCGAAACGGCGGCGGAAAGCGCGTCGGTCCGCCCCGGCGCCTCGCCCAGCCAGAAGGGAAGATTCGGCGGCTGCCCCTTGGCGTCCTCGACCCGGACCGTCCCGCGCTCGACCCGCTGAATGCGGTAAGACGTATTGCCGAGCTGAAAGATGTCGCCGGCCATGCTCTCGACAGCGAAATCCTCGTTCACTGTGCCGATGATCTGGTTCTCGGGCTCGAGCAGCACCTGGTAGTCCGCGGTGTCGGGGATCGTACCGCCGGAGGTCAGCGCGGTGGTGCGCGCGCCGCGCCGGCCGCGCAGCATATGGTTGACCGCGTCGCGATGGATGAGCGCGCCTCGCCGCCCGCGGCGGGTGGCGAAGCCCTCGGCCAGCATCCGCACGATCGCGTCGAAATCCTCGCGTTTGAGCGAACGGAACGGCCAGCCGCGCTTGAGCCGCTCGTAAAGCTCGGCCTCCGGCCAGTCTCGCGCCGCGACTTCGGCCACGACCTGCTGCGCGAGCACGTCGAGCGGCCGCTCGGGGATGACGAGGCGATCGAGCTCGCCGCGCCGAACGCTGTCGAACAGCGCGACGGATTCGACGAGATCGTCGCGCGAGAGCGGAAAGAGACGGCCCTTGGGCGTGCCCCCGATCGCATGGCCGGAGCGGCCGACGCGCTGCAGGAAGGTCGCGATCGAGCGCGGCGAACCGATCTGGCAGACGAGGTTGACGTCGCCGATGTCGATGCCGAGTTCGAGCGAGGCGGTCGCCACCAGCGCCTTGAGTTCGCCCCGCTTGAGCCTCTGCTCGGCGGCGAATCGCAGCTCCTTGGCCATGCTGCCGTGATGCGCGGTGACGGCCGCTTCGCCAAGACGCTCGGTGAGTTCGCGCGCGATGCGTTCGGCCATGCGGCGGGTGTTGACAAACACTAGCGTCGTGCGGTGCTCGGCGATCAGCTCGGTCAGGCGGGCGTAAACTTCGGTCCACGTTTCGTTGGACATCACCGCTTCGAGCGGCGAGCCCGGAAGCTCGAGGGCGAGGTCGCGCCGGCGCTGATGGCCGGCGTCGATGATCGCGACCTCCGCGGCCGGGCTGCCGTCCGCTGCGGCCCCAGCCAGGAAATGCGCAACCGACTGAATCGGGTTTTGCGTCGCCGAGAGGCCGATGCGCTGGAGGCGGTCGCCGCACAAAGCCGCGAGCCTCTCCAGCGACAGGGCAAGGTGCGCGCCGCGCTTGTTGGGCGCGACGGCGTGGATTTCGTCGACGATCACCGATCGGGCGGTTGCGAGCATCGCGCGCCCGGATTCCGAGCCGATAAGGACGTAGAGCGATTCCGGCGTCGTCACCAGGATGTGCGGCGGGCGCCGCCGCATCCGATCGCGTTCGGCTGGGGGCGTGTCGCCGGTCCTGACCCATGTGCGGATTTCAACATCGGGAAGCCCGAGGCGCCGCAGATGGTCGCGGACGCCGGCGAGCGGCGCCTCGAGGTTGCGATGAATGTCGTTGGAGAGCGCCTTGAGCGGCGACACGTAGACGACTTGCGTCGCATCGGCGAGCCGGCCATTCAGCCCCTGGCGCACCAGATCGTCGATCGCCGCCAAAAAAGCGGCAAGCGTCTTGCCTGATCCGGTCGGCGCCGCGATGAGGGTGTGCCGGCCGGCCTTGATCAAGGGCCAGGCTTCGGCTTGTGCGGGCGTGGGCGCGGCGAAGCTGTCGGCAAACCAGCCCGCGACCGCGGGATGGAATAGCGTTTCGGCCACAGCGGGTCGGGGCGCGGCCGAGCGCTTGGCGGCGCTCGCGCGCGGGGGCGAAACTGCGGCAAGATCGGCGTGCGCGCTCATGGGCTCTCGAGAAACGCTGAGGCGCCTATATATGGCGCCGCGTAGGGCTTGGTCACCCCCCGCGGGCGGGGCCGCTGAGCCTTGCCGCTTGCGGGACCCGGCGGCATCAGCCAAAGGCTGCTTTCCTCCACCAAACCCGGGAAACCGCACATGACCAGCCAGACCCAACCGACCGTCGCCCTCAACGACGGCGCAACCATGCCGCAATTTGGACTTGGGGTCTTCCAGACGCCGCCCGACGCGACGGAGCATGTGGTCAAGATGGCGGTCGACGAAGGCTATCGGTCGGTCGACACGGCGTCGATGTACCGGAACGAGGAGGGCGTAGGCGCCGCCCTGCTCGGCCGCGCCGACATGTTCGTGACCACAAAGCTCGGCAATTCCGATCATGGCTTCGACGCAACGCTGCGCGCATTCGACGAGAGCATGAGGAGGCTCCGCCGCGACAGGCTCGATCTGTACCTGATCCATTGGCCGCGGCCGCGCGCGAATCTTTATGTCGAAAGCTGGAAGGCGTTCGTCCGTCTGCAAAAGGACGGGCGGGTCCGCTCGATCGGCGTCTCGAACTTCAATCGCGATCACCTCGAGCGGGTCATCGGCGAAACCGGCGTCACGCCTGCGGTGAACCAGATCGAGCTTCATCCGCGGTTTCAGCAGCGCGGCTTGCGCGCGTTTCACGACGAGCGGGGGATCAGAACGGAATCGTGGAGCCCCCTCGGCCGGGGCGGTTTGCTCAGCGATCCGGCGATCGCCGCCATCGCCGCGAAGCATCGCAAGACCCCGGCGCAGGTCGTCATCCGCTGGCATCTTGACAGCGGGCTCATCGCCATTCCGAAGACGGTCCGGCTCGAGCGGCTGAAAGAGAATATCGGCGCGCTCGACTTCAAACTCGATGGCGGCGACATGCGGCGGATTGACGCGCTCGATTCGCCCGGCGGCCGGATCGGACCCGATCCGGCGACCGCTGCTTTCTAAAGCGCCCAACTCGCCGCGCCGGGCAAAAAGACGGGTCAGACCGCCTTGTTCTGCCGGCGCAGCCGGCACGCGAGGACGCGCATGACCTTGAGCGCGAAGAATGGCGTGTTCCGGACCAGGAACAGAAACTGAGCTTCCTTGATCGGCGCGACCGTCACGTCGGTCAAGGCGACGACAGTCGCGCTGCGAGGAGCATCGTCGATCAGCGCCATCTCGCCGAAAATCCCGTCCGGGCCGACCGTCTCATAATGGCGGTCGCCGCTCCTGATCTCCGCCTGCCCGCGCACGACGATGAAAAACTCGTCGCCCTGGTCGCCCTCCTTGAAGATCGTCTTGCCCTTGGCGAAATTGCGGGTCGAGACTCCCGGCCCGAGGAGATGATGGAAACCGCCTTCGCCATCCGCCATTTTGTCATTCCCACGCATCACGCCATCGCGATTGTCCCCCCAAGACCCAGTGCGACGATAGGCTGATCGGCCGCCGCTGACAAATTTGGCGCAATGCCCCGAGGGCCGGCGGCGGCGCGCGCGCCCGGAGCCGGTTGGGCGCGCAGGGCCCGATTAGCGCGCCGGCGCGTCCACCTCGCCGGTGATGACCGCCTCGACCTCGGCGATCGTCGTGCGCTTCGGATCGATGTCGTCGGCGACGATCCTGCCCCGCCGCATGACCGCGATCCGGTCGACCACCTGGAACACATGGTGGATGTTGTGCGCGATCAGGATGCAGGAATGGCCGGAATCGCGGGCGTTGCGCACGAAGCGCAGCACCCCTTGCGTCTCCGCGACCCCCAGATTGTTGGTGGGCTCGTCGAGGATGATGAGGTCGCTGTCGAAATACATCGCCCGGGCGATGGCGACCGCCTGCCGCTCGCCGCCGGACAGGGACGAGATCGGCGTCGAGGCCGGGATCGCCTTGCCGATCCCCACTTTCCGCAACAGGTCGCCCGCCACCTCCTCCATCAGGCCAGCATCCATGCGGTTGAGGAACCGCGGACCCTTCAGCGGCTCGCGCCCGAGGAACAGGTTGCGCGCGATCGAGAGCTGGGTGACGAGCGCCGAATCCTGGTAGATGGTTTCGATCCCGAGCGCGATCGCGTCCGTCGTCGAACGAATGTCGGCGCGTTTGCCCCTAACGATGATGTCGCCGCTGGTCGCCCGCACCGCGCCCGAGAGCACCTTGATCAGGGTCGACTTGCCGGCGCCATTGTCGCCGAGAAGCCCGACGATCTCCTGGCGCCCGACGCTGAAATTGACGCCGTCGAGCGCCTGCACCCGCCCGTAGAACTTGCTGATGCGCTCCATGCGAATCAGATCGTCGCCCATTTCCTCAGGTTCCCGCCTGATGCCGGCGCTCGAGCCAGGAGTGCAGCGCCATCATGCCGAGAATGATGGCGCCGATGAAAATGTTGTAGGCGAGGCCGGGCACGCCGATCAGCACGATGCCGTTCCGCATCACGCGCAGGATGAAGATGCCGAGCACCGTGCCGATGATCGTGCCGCGACCGCCGGTCAGCACCGTGCCGCCGATGACGACCATGGCGATGACCTCGAGCTCGTAGCTCATGCCGCTGTTGGGATTGGCCGCTGAGGTGCGGATCGACGAAATGAT
>DATNBG010000078.1:0-4718 GCA_035572075.1 Roseiarcus sp.
CGATATTGCCGGGCCCACCGCGCCGCGAGTTCCGGATCACCCGCAAGCATGAGGCTCACATCCATCGCGCCGGGCCTCTTCGGATTGACGAAGGGGCCTTCGAGATGGGCGCCGACCACGACCGGCTCGGCCGCTCTCCGGTTCGCGGCGATCGCGGTTATGGCGGCCAGCGCCTCCTCGATTTTGGCGACCGGGCCGACCGCGGTGGTCGGCGCCATGGCGGTCGTGCCGTGAGAGGCGTGGTAGCGGATGAAGGCGCGGATTCCCGCTTCTCCGCTCAGCCAGTCGGCGCCGCCTCCGCCATGGACGTGAAGGTCGATGAAGCCGGGGATCACATAAGGCCCCTGCGGTCTTGCGCCTTTCGGCAGCCTGCGCCCCTCGATCGCTTTGATGCGCTGCCCTTCCAGCGCCACGCGGCCTTCGACCCATCCGTCGGGCGTGAGCGCCGATCCTTCTGGCGACGCGTCAAGTCTGGTCATCGGAGCTGCTCCATCATTTCGCCGAACAACACGACGCGTTCCTCCGGCGCCCGCCCGCTCGCGACGAGCCAGGCGCCGGTCAGCGCGTCGCCTTTTGGCTCGAGAATCGGATGAGCCGCCTTTTCGGACAGGGCCGCACGCAACGGCGCGACAAGACCGCCCGCGGCATAGAGCGGCGTGGCGTCGTCCGAGATCACGCCGATGAGCGCCGCGAGATGTTCGATTGCGCGGTCGCGGATTCTTACCGCGACAGGCGCGCCAGCGTCGGCCTGCGCCAAAACGCAAGGCGCGAGCGAGGCCAGTTTGCTTGGTCCCAGATCGCGCATCCATCCCGCGCGAATCGCCTCGACGCCGCCGATCGCGCTCTCAACCGAACGGCTCAGGTCATCCTTCGCGACGACGCCGTCGAGCGCGGCGAAGAAATGCCGGAGCGCCCGCTGGCCCATCCAGCTCCCGCTGCCGCGATCGCCGGCGATCCACCCCCACGCGTCACGCTGGATCGAGAGGCCGCTCGGATAGAGACGATGGCCCGCTATGCCCGTGCCGATGATCAGCAGACTGCAAGGCGCGCCCTTGCCGGCGCCGATCAGCGCGGCATAGCCGTCGCTCATCACAGAGACCGAGGCAAAGGGCGGACAAGCGGCGAGGAACCGGTCGCGGCCGTGCAGATAGATTCCCGCCGCTCCGATGGCGAAGACCACGTCGGAGCTCTGGTCGGCCCGGCGTCCGATTGCCGCGGCGCACTGACTCCACAGGTCGTTGACGCTCTCGACCGCCTTGTCGAGATCGGTTGCGGGATTGCAGGGGCCCGACGCCGCTTCGGCGAGAGAGCGCCCTTCGCGGTCGACGATGCGCGCCCGGCTGTGCGTTCCGCCGGCGTCGACGCAGAAATAGAGGTCGGCGACTGTCATCAGCGGGACCGGTCATCCTACTCGGTAAGCCGCGTATAAGCGGCGGCGAGCAAGAGGATGATCGCCCCATACAGAATCTGCCGCACCGGCTCCGGCGCGTCGAGCAGAGTCAGGATGCTGTTCAGAACGGTCAGAATCAATGCGCCGATGATGGTGCCGGCGTAGCCGCCACGGCCGCCGAAGATCGATGTCCCGCCGATGATCGCCGCAGCCACGGATGGCAGAAGATAGACATCGGCCAGACTCATGTCCGCCGTGCCGGCGGCGCCTGCGATCACCAAACCCGCAACGGCGGCGAGGAGGCCGCAGGCGACATAGTTGACCAGCAGGACTCGCCAGACGCGAATGCCGGAGAGCTGGCAAGCCTCACTGTTGTCCCCGATGGCGTAAAGCAACCGGCCATATCCGGTGCCGTTCAGGAGGAGGATCACGGCGATGGCGATCGGCGCCCAGAGGAAGAGATCGATTGGAACGCCGCCCAGGAACTTGCCGGCGCCGAGATTCACGATGAAGTCGGGGACATGGTGTTCCTCGGCGATCATCTTCTGGCTGTAGACCACCAACGCGCCTTGCGTCATCAGGCCGGTGCCCAGGGTCATCACCAGCGGTTGAACGCGCAGCAGCGCGACGCCTACGCCGTTGATCAGGCCGACCGTCAGGCCGACCGAGAGTCCCCACAGCACCGCCGCCGCTCCGCCGAGCGTGGAGTGGGTGGCCATGAGGTACGCCGAGGCGGTCGCGACGCTTGCCACCGAAAGATCGATTCCTCCCGTCAGCATGACGAGCGTCTGCCCCGCCGCGATAATGCCGAGAGGCGCGGCGAACAGCACCATGTTCGACGACCAGGTCGCATTGACCGTTCCGGGGCGCGCCAGCGCGATCGCAAGGACAAAGGCCCCCAGAAGGAGAATGAGGGCCCAGATCGTGTGAGCGCGCAGCGTCGAAGCGACGCCGCGAAACGAAAGGATCGGCGGCGCGTCCGAGAGGCCCGTCTTTGCCCGGTCGGTCATCGGCGGGATCGCGCCATCGCCAGAAAGCCGCCGATCATCACGATCGCCACAATCAAGGTCCCTTGAATGACCTGGCCGAAATTCGGGTCGATGTTGAGGAAGATCAGATCGGCGGGGATGAGCGTCAGCACGAAAGCGGCCAGGACGGGCCCGACGACGCCGCCGCGGCCGCCGGCGAGGCTGACGCCGCCGACCACGACGGCGGCCAAGCCGCTCAGGGTGTAATAGACGCCGGCGAGCGCGGAGCCGATTCCCGTGGTCATGGTCAGGCCGAGGCCGCCGACAGCGCTGAACAGCCCGGAAAAGATATAGGCCGAGAAGCGTGCGCGCTCGACATTGACGCCGCTGCGAAACGCGGCGTTCCGGTCGCTGCCGATCGCATAGATCTGCAGGCCGAGCCTCGAGCGCCGCAGCGGGACCCAGATGACCGCGACCGACGCGGCGAGCAGAAGGAGCGCGTTCGGCAGCCAGACCGAGAAGCTCGCGCCGGCGCCGAGATTGAGGAACTCGGGCGGCGCCGCGCCCCCGGGCTTCTCCATGATGAGAAGCGCAACCCCGCCCCAGATGAAGCCTGTCGTGAGGGTCACTACGACGTCGGGAACGCGGGAAAAGACGACCAGGAGGCCGTTCAGGGCCCCCATCGCGGCGCCGGCCAGAAGGACGGCGAGAGCGAGCATCAGCGACTCCCCGAAGGAAGCGTGCTCCATCATTCGCGCCGCCAGCACATTCGCGACCGCGATCATCGATCCGATCGACAGGTCGATCCCGCCGGAGATGACGACCACCGCCTGCGCGGCCGCCGCGAAGGCCAGCGGAAGGGCGCCCATCGCCAGGGATTGAAGGTCGAAATCGGAGAACGTCGGATGGATGAAGACCGTGATCGCAAGCGCCGCAAGAAGCAGCGCTGGCATGCCGAACACGGCCGGGTCGCGGCGGATCACGCGGCCGAACCACCGCGCCAGCGACTGGCCCGAATCGGGCGTTCCGGCCGTCATCTCCGCTTTGGTTTCCGCAGGCGAGGTCATGCGACCTCATCGAGGCGCGGCGCGAGACCGTGGGCGGCGCGCAGCAGACTCGCTTCGTCAGCCTCGGCGACCGGCATTTCCGCCACCACCCGTCCGCCGAAGAGGACGATCGCGCGGTCGCAGGCAAGCGCGATCTCGGGCAGTTCGGAGGTGAAGAACAGCACCGAGGCGCCGGAAGCGGCGAGCTCCCGCACCAGAGCATAGATCTGCCGCTTGGTGCCGATGTCGATTCCGCGCGTCGGGTCGAAACACAGAAGGGTGTCGAAGCCGGCGGCGATCCAGCGGGCTATGACCACCTTCTGCTGATTGCCGCCACTCAGGCGGCGGACCTCCGAGGCGGCGCGCGTGTCGATCTGCAGCCGTTCGATCGCGCCCTGAACCCGCTTTCGTTCCGCGCGCGTGCCAATGAGCCCCCACTTCGAGGCAGGCCCGAAGGAGGGCAGGGCGATATTCTCCCGAATCGATCGCTGATGAAGCAAAGCGAGCATGCGATTCGCGGGCACGAGGACGACCCCCGCGGCGATCGCGTCGGCGGCGTGGCGCAGTGTCAGCTCCTTGCCGCGCGCGAGAATCGACCCGCCCTCGCTACGGCGCACGCCGGCAATGCAGTCGAAGAGTTCGTCCTGACCCTGGCCCTCGAGAGCTGCGACGCCCAGAACTTCGCCCGGGTAGAGCTTGAAGGAAACATCGTTCAGGATTGGACCGCGGCGCAGCCCACGAACTTCGAGCGCCGGCTCGGCGACGCGCGCAGGCGTCCGGTTCTCACGGGGCGCCGAGGGCCCTGACGCGGGAGCGGTGGCCGCGGCCTCGCCGAGCATCAGCGCCATGATGTGGTCTTCGTGTCCGCGCGCGCGTTCGGTGACCCCGACGGTGACCCCATCGCGCAGAACCGTCGTCCGGTCGCACAGGGCGGAGATTTCCGCCATGCGGTGCGAGATGAAAATGACGGCGTTCCCCATCTCGCGCCAGCGCCGCACCATCGCGTAGATGCGCTCGGACAGGTCCGCGGGAAGGGAAGCGGTGATCTCGTCGAGGAGCAGGACCGCCGGGTCGGAGGCGAGCGCGCGGCCGAGATCGATCAGCCGCAGCAACGGATAGGGAAGATCGCGGATCAGCTCCCTGAAATCGAGGCGGGCGACGCCGAGTTCGCCGAGCCATTTGCGCACCGTATCGTTTGCAACGCCCGCGAGCCGCATGTTCTGGCTGACGGTGAGGTCGGGAACGAGGGCCGGATCCTGATAGACCGAGACGATGCCCGCCTCGCGCGCCTCGGAGGGCGAGCGAAACGCCTGC
>DATNBG010000079.1:0-11059 GCA_035572075.1 Roseiarcus sp.
GGGGTGCTGGGCATGATGAAGTTCGGCGCCAAGACGGCCTTCGCTCTCGATTCGCGCTTGGACCTGGACAAGACGCTGGTCGAGACTTTCGTCCGCGCGCATGGGGCTCAGCCGTTCCTCATTTTCGGCTTCACCTTTCTCATCTGGGACAAGCTCTACCGGGCCTTCGCCGACGGCGAGCTCGATCTTTCCAACGCGGTCCTCATTCACTCCGGCGGCTGGAAGAAGCTCGAGGCGCAGAAGGTGTCCAACGCCGAGTTCCGCTCGGCGCTCAAGCGGCGGTTCAATCTCGCCAACGTCTTCAACTTCTATGGTTTCGTCGAGCAGATCGGCTCCGTGTTCATCGAGGGGCCGGACGGGTTGCTCTATCCACCCAATTTCACCGACGTCATCGTGAGAAGACCGCACACATGGGCGCCGACGGAGGTCGGGGAAGAGGGGGTCATCCAGGTCGTCTCGCTGCTGCCTCGATCCTATCCGGGCCACTCGGTGCTGACGGAGGATATGGGCGTGGTGGCGGCGATCGACGCCGGAGCCGGCGGCCGTTTCGGCAAGGCGATCCGCGTGTCGGGCCGCGCGCCGAAGGCGGAGCTCAGAGGCTGCAGCGACGTGATCGCCGCGTGAGGATGCGCCCGTGACGGAGGTCATCGCATATCGCGCCGGCGCTGAGGCGCCGATCGGCGAAAACGCGCTCATGGCGAAGCTCGAAGCCGCCCGCCAGCATCTCGCGGCGCCGTTCGCGCCAGAGCGGGTGGAATTGGTCGCGAGCGTCGCCGAGACCCTCCTCGGGCCGAAGCGGCCGGCCGCCTCCGGGCCGATCGCCCATTTCGCCTTCTGGACCCGCCGCGCCGCGCTCATGAAACTCGCCGCGAGTTTCAAGGCGCGAATCCCTGAGAACACGCTGGCCAGGCCGCGCGGCCTCGTCTTTCATCTGCCGCCGCAGAATGTCGAGACGATCTTCCTCTATTCATGGGCGCTCGCCTATCTCGCCGGGAACGCCAATATCGTGCGCCTGCCCAATGAGATCAGCGCGGCCATGCGGGCGATCGTCGATCTCTTTCTCGCTCGCCTCGAGGCCCAAGGCGAGCCATCGCAATCGTTCGTTCACTACCCGTCCGAGAGCGATTTGGGCGCGAAAATCTCGGCGCTGAGCGACGCGCGCGTGGTCTGGGGCGGCGACGCGAAGGTCGCGCTGTTCGCCCCCCTGCCCTTGCGGAACGGCGGCAAGGCGATCTGGTTCGGCGACCGGTTTTCGTTCTCGACCATCCGCGGCGCGGCGCTGGGCGAACTGGACGACAAGGCCCTTCGGGCGCTGGCCAAGAGGCTCCACAACGACGTGTTCGTGTTCGATCAGATGGCCTGCTCGTCCCCGCACGCGCTCTATGTGGTCGGCGCAGCCGAGGCGCATTGGCCGGCGGTCAAGCGCCTCCTCGACGCGTCCGCGCTCGAATGGACGATGGACGATCCCAAGGCCCATGTCGGGCACGCGATCGGCAAGATGACGGCCGCCTTCTACGCTGCGGCGACCGGGCGCGCGTCGTCGGCCAACTGGCAAAACACCAACCTGACCAGCGTCGTGGCCAGCGCGCCTGAGCGCCAGGAGATCCGGGTCGGCGGAGGTTTCCTCAGCGTCGTCTTCATCCCCTCGCTCGCCGAGGTTACGAGCTTCATCCGCGAGAGCGACCAGACGATCACCTATTTCGGCTGGGAGCGCGGCGAGATCGAAAAGGTCGCCGCGTCCCGCGCTGGGCCCGGCGTCGCGCGCTGGGCGCCGATCGGGACGGCGCTCGATTTCGATTTCATCTGGGACGGCTACGATATCCCGTTCGAACTGACGCGCCTCGTGCGCATCTCCTGAGCGAGCCTACTGCCGCAGGATCAGCATGTCCCCGCGCTGCTCGACGCTCACCAGGCGCTTGAGAAAGCTCATCCCCAGCAGGTTCACCTCGCCCGCTTCGGGCGCGAGGATCAGAGCCTCAACGTCGCTCATGAACAGGCCGCCGAGGCTGACATGGTTGAGCACCGTGGGCGTCGCGGTCGAGACGCCGTTTGCGGTCTGGATCATGCGCCTGTGGCCTCCGGAGGGGGCGAGTCCGAGCCGGGCGGCGGTCGAAGCGGAAACGACGACCTGGCTCGCGCCGGTGTCGACCAGCATGCTGACCGGCAGCCCGTTCACCAGCACGCCGGCCGCGTATTGGCCGCGTCCGTCAGCCTTGAGGAACGCCTCCCGATAGCCGGACGATTGCGGCTCGGGGGCGGACGTCGGCGCGTCGGCCGCGACCTCGGCCGGAGCGGGCGCGGCGGCGACAGGCGCAGGCGCGGGCAGCCGATCCAGCAGCGAAAACGCGCCTAACAGCGCCGCCGCGACGCCCAGGATCACGGCGAAAATCACGCGCCCGAACATTTCCCCTCCGGGAAGGGCGTCGCGGTTTCGCGGGCCGCCCGCCCCAAAGCTTCTCGCCGAGAGGCGAAGATTGGGTGAATCGAAGGACGCGATCTCAGGGCATTCGCGTGGAATTTTCACGGCGGAGCGACAACCGTCGCCCGTTTCGGACCGATGAAATGGATGTCCAGAACCTGGCCTGCAATCGCCGAGCCGAGCTGAGCGGAGAAATTGAGCGGCGCGCAATGACGGATCGCCGTCAGCATGGAGCGGCCGAGCGCGGCGTCGTCGGCCCGTCCGCCGGCCGACTTCACAAAGACGATCCTCGGTTCGCCGATGACCGCGCCTTCGCGGGTGAAGCTGACCCGTACCGTCACCTGGTCGCGATTGTGCGCCGGGCGCCAGCAGGCGGCGATTCCCGTCGCGATGCCGTGGACGCTCGCGATCGCCCGCTGCGCCGCGCCGGCCTCGGCTGGCAGCCCGAGCGCCAGCCCAGCGATCCCGAACGATGCAAGGCGTCGAACCGCCCAATGTCCGCGCATCGCGTCTTTGCCTCCGAGCCTCACAGATAGCGGTTGAGCAGGTTCTCGTAGAATTCCTGCCGGCCGGACTTCGGCTTCGGCTCGATCTTCTCCTTGGCGACCCGCGCGGCGATCCCGTCCAACGTCGCGCCTTTGACCAGCATCGCCTGCGCCGCGGGCTTCTCCCAGCCGGCGTAGCGCTCGGCGCGCGCTTCATCGAACTTGCCGTCCTCGATCAGACGCGCGGCGGCGACCAGCGCCGCGGCGCAGGCGTCGATCCCGCCGATATGGCCGAGCAGGAGATCGGCCGGGTCGATCGACTGACGGCGGACCTTGGCGTCGAAATTGAAGCCCCCGGCGCCGAGCCCGCCCGCCTTCAGGATGAAATAGAGCGCCGGCACGAGCTCCGCCGCATTGTTGGGGAACTGATCGGTGTCCCAGCCGGACTGATAGTCGTTGCGGTTGGCGTCGACCGAGCCCAGCACGCCGAGCGCGGCGGCGAGCGCCACCTCGTGCTCGAAGGAATGATGCGCGAGCACCGCGTGGCCGACTTCGATGTTGAGCTTGACCTCCTTTTCGAGCCCGAAGCGCTGAAGGAAGCCGAACACGGTCGCGACGTCGAAATCGTATTGATGCTTGGTCGGCTCCTGCGGCTTCGGCTCGACCAGGATCACCCCCTTGAAACCGATCTTGTGCTTGTACTCGACGACCATGGACAGGAAACGCCCGAGCTGGTCGAGCTCGCGGGAAAGATCGGTGTTGAGCAGGGTTTCGTAGCCCTCGCGCCCGCCCCACAGCACATAATTGGCGCCGTCGAGCTTGTGCGTCGCGTCGATGGCGTTCTTCACCTGCGCCGCGGCATAGGCGAACACGTCCGGATCGGGATTGGTCGCGGCGCCCGCCAAGTAGCGTGGATGGCTGAACAGGTTGGCGGTGCCCCAGAGCAGCTTGACCCCGGTCTTCTCCATCTTCTTGGCGAAGAGATCGGTCATCTCGGCAAGGTTGCGGCCGAACGCTTTGAGGCTCTCGCCCTCGGGAACGACGTCGCGGTCGTGGAAGGTGAAGAAGGGAAAGCCGAGGGTTGAGAACATCTCGAAGGCCGCGTCGGCCTTCGCCCGCGCGCCCTTCATCGTCTCCCCGTCCCAGGGGCGCTCGAAGGTGGGCGCGCCGAACATGTCGGTGCCCATCCAGGCGAAGTTGTGCCAGTAACAGACGGCGGGGCGCAGCTGCTCGGCCATCGTCTTGCCCATGACTTTGCGAGACGGGTCGTAATGGCGGTAGGCGTAAGGGTTGTCGCTCTTCGGCCCCTCGTATTTCACCGGCTTGATGTCGCCGAAAAAGCGTTTGCTCATGGGTCCTTCCTCGGATGTGGATGATCTAACTGGCGCGAAAATCGCGCGCGAACCGGGTCAGCGCCTTCAGGCCCATCGCGCAGTCCTCGACGGTGATCGATTCGAGAGGATTGTGGCTGATCCCGCCCTTGCAGCGAACGAACAGCATGCCCGCCGGACAAAGCCTGCCCATGACCATCGTATCGTGCCCCGCGCCCGACGGCAGGAGGCGGGCCGGAACGCCGGCCGCTTCCACCGCCTTCTGCAAGCCGGCGATGACGCCCGGATCGCAGACATACGCGCCTTCCTCGTGCGACTTGGAGACGCTCGCGCTCACGCCGCGCGCGGCGGCGATCGCTTCGATGCGGGCGGAGAGGTCGGCTGCGGCCTTGACTCGGGGCGCATCGTCCGGCGAGCGGATGTCGATCGAGAAACGCACGGCGCCGGGGATGACGTTGGCCGCGCCCGGCTTAACGTCGAGGCGTCCGACGGTCGCCACCAGGCCGGCCTCGCCGCGGGCGCGCGCCTCGACCGCGAGCGCCATCTCCGCGGCGGCGGTCAGCGCGTCATGGCGCAGGTTCATCGGCGTCGTCCCCGCATGGCCGGCCACGCCGGCGACCCCGACCTCGAGCCGCGTCGCGCCGTTGATCGCGGTCACGATCCCCAGGGGGAGCCCCTCTGCCTCCAGGACCGGCCCCTGCTCGATATGCGCCTCGACGAACGCGGCGACGTTGCGCGCCCGAATGGACGCGGCGCGGTCGGGATCGCCGCCGAACGCCTTGAGCGCGTCGCGCATCACGACGCCGTCGGCGTCTCTCTGGTCGAGCGCCTCCTCGGGATAGGTTCCGGCGAGCGCCCGCGAGCCGGTGAGGGTGGTCTTGAAGCGAACCCCTTCCTCATCGCCGAAGGCGACGATTTCGATTGCGTGATCGAGGCGCTCGCCGCGCGCGGCAAGCTGCTCGACGACCGCGAGCGCCGCCAGCGCGCCATAGTTTCCGTCGTAGCGGCCGGCGTCGCGCACCGTGTCGATGTGCGAGCCGATCATGAGAGCCGGCGCGCCGGCCCGCTTGCCCTCGTAGCGAGCGACGACATTGCCCGCCGCGTCGATCCGCGCCTCGAGCCCTGCCTCGCCACACCAGCCGATGAACGCGCGCGCCGCCTTGGCATGCGCGTCCGAGAGAAAGAGGCGCGTCAAGCGCCCCGGCTCGTCGGTGAAGGCGGCGAAGGCTGCGAGCCTCGCCATCAGCCGGCGTCCGGCCTCGAGATCGGCTTCCGCCATGGGAGCGCCCGTCAATTCCGCGCCGTCTCGAGCTTGAGCCAGCGCCCCAGCGTCTTGCGCTCGTCGTCGGTCATCTGGCTGAAATTGTTGGGCGGCATCGCATGGGTCAGGACGGCGAACTCCCGAATCGCGGGCGCGAAACGGGCGATGTGCTCGGGCGTGTCGAGAAGGATTCCCTTCGGCGCTTCGCCGATCTCCTCCATCGGCTGGGCCGCGTGGCACATCATGCAGCGCAACTGGATGATGTCGACCACCTCCTGCGGCGCCTTGGGCTCATCGGCAAGCGCGGCCGCGGCCGGCAAATCGGCAAGGCCCATAAATGTGCGCATGTAGGGCGAGGCGGTCGCGGCGAAGCCGAAGGCGCCGAGGATCGCGACCGCCGCCGCCGCCCACGCCCACCAGGGAGCGCGGTCATGATCGAGATGCCAGACATTGTAGAAATAGCGCACCATCGCGCCCGCGACGATGACGCAGGTGACGATGGCGGGGATCACCCGCGGATTGGAGAAGGTCGACGGAACGTGGCCCGACAGCATCAGGAACAGCACCGGAAGGGTGATGTAGTTGTTGTGGGTCGAGCGCACCTTCGAGCTTTTGACCCATTTGGGATCCGGCTTCTCGCCCGCGATCAGCGCCGCGACGCTCTTGCGCTGGTTGGGCATGATGATGAAGAACACATTGGCGGTCATGATCGTCGCCATCAGCGCGCCGGTATGGATGAGCGCCCCGCGGCCGGAAAAGAAGAGCGTGAACACAAAGCTCGTCGCCACGACATAGCCGAACCCGACCAGCGCCAGCAGCGGCTCATTGTCGCCGAGCGGCGAGCGGCATAGGAAATCGTAGACGAGCCAGCCGAGCGCGAGCGCCGCGATGCCGATCGCCGCCGCCTGCCAGGGGGTCAGCGCCATGACGGCCGGATCGATCAGATAGAGCGACGATTGGCCGTAATAGACCCAGCAGAGCAGCGCGAAGCCGCTGATCCAGGTCCAGTAGGACTGCCACTTGTGCCAGATCAGATGCTCGGGCAGCACGGCGGGCGCGAGCACGTACTTGTTCATCTGATAGAAGCCGCCGCCGTGCACCTGCCAGGAGGTTCCAGCGATCGCCGGATCGTCGCCCGCCTTCTTGCGCAGGCTGGCGTCGAGATGCATGAAGAAGAACGATCCGCCGATCCAGGCGATGGCCGCGATCACATGGAGCCAGCGCAGAAGCGCCGCGCCCCATTCCCAGCCGAAGGTCTCGAGCGCCCCCATCAACCGGCCTCCTCCCTTGCTCAGGCGATCGCCATGGGCCCGATCACGATAAAGGCGGCGGGGCGATTTGGGTAGGGGCCGCAACGCCGGTCATGGGCTCAAGCGCCCGGATGGAATCCGGACGGGCGGCCCAAAAGGGGGCAGCGCCTTCGACAAAATCGCGGCATGGGTTAGAGACTTGGGGACCGATCCGGCCGAGGCGCCGCGCAATTCCATCTCAACGGCTTCAGGACCGGCGACCCGGCCACGTGCGGGGTCTCCCCCTCCTCGCCTTCGCCGAGCTTGGCGCCTTCTCTTACGGCTTCATGCTGGCGCGCCGAGGCCGGCGGGCGAGACGAGAAGCGGGCGACGCGGCCCTTAAGCGGCGATAACCCCCTGTTAACCTCATCAGAGTCTTAAATCGCGTCAGGAAATTCCGGCTTTTCCCGGCGGCGGACAAAAGCCCAAGTTTCGGCCGATTTGCGGCGCAGACCCCGCCCGATTCCTTGTCCCTCGCCGCCGTGGCCCGCGGTTTTGCCGCCAACGAAAGGTCGCCTGCCCCGATGAATCCCGCCGACCTCGCCGCCGCCGCGCCCCCGGAAACGAGCATCCTCGACATGTTCTGGTCGGCCCACATCATCGTCAAGGCGGTGATGCTGGGCCTGTTCATCGCTTCGCTCTGGTGCTGGACGATCATTTTCGACAAGACCCGGCTGTTTCATAAATTCAGGAATGAATTGGAGAATTTCGAGCAGATCTTCTGGTCGGGCCAGTCGCTCGAGGAGCTCTACACCTCGCTCTCCGGCCAATCGAACAACACCGGCGCGGCGGCTTTGTTCGTGGCGGCGATGCGCGAATGGAAGCGCTCGTTCCAGCAGGCGGCCGGCTCCTTTCGCGGCCTGCACGCACGCATCGACAAGGTTCTCGACGTCTCGATCGCGCGCGAGGTCGAGCGGCTCGAGTCGAACCTGCTGGTTCTCGCGACCGTCGCATCGGCCGGGCCATTCATCGGCCTCTTCGGCACCGTGTTCGGCATCATGAACTCGTTCCAGTCGATCGCCGCCTCGAAAAACACCTCGCTCGCGGTGGTCGCGCCAGGCATCGCGGAAGCCTTGCTCGCGACCGCGCTCGGCCTCTTCGCCGCCATTCCGGCGCTGATCGCCTACAACAAGCTCCAGGGCGACGTCGCCAGGGCGCAGGCCAGGCTCGAAAGCTTCGCCGACGAGTTCTCGTCGATCCTCTCGCGGCAGATCGACCATCATCTGTCGCTCGAAAAAGTCTCCTAAAGGCCGGGGGGAGCGCAGCGCATGGCGATGACCCCTGTCATCGGCGGCCGCAAGAGCGGGCGAGGGCGCCGCGGCGTGCCGCGCTACGGCGCGATGGCCGACATCAACATGACCCCGTTCATCGACGTCATCCTGGTGCTGCTGATCATCTTCATGGTCGCCGCGCCGCTCCTGACCACCGGTGTTTCGGTCGATCTGCCGCGGGCGAGCGCGACCGCGCTCAATGTCGAGCGCAAGCCGATCGCCGTCTCGCTCAACGAGCAGGGCCAGCTTTACGTGATGGACCAGCCGACGGCGGACACGGATCTGGTCGCCAAGCTTCAGGCGGCGTCGCAGAACGACGTCGATCAGCGCATTTATCTTCGCGCCTCGAAGAGCGTGCCTTACGGGCGCGTCGCGGAAATCATGGCGGCGGTTACCTCCGCCGGGTTCAAGAAGGTGGCCCTCGTCACCGAGCCGATCAAACAATAGCCCGGAGCGGCGTTGGAAGAGCGGCGGCGATATTGGAGTTTTGCGGGTTCGGCCGCGCTGCACGGGGCGCTGCTGGCGGCGATCCTGTTCGGCTTCGCCTCCGCCCCGAGATTCACGGACAGCTCGGAAGCCATCCCGATTGAAACGGTGTCGCTGAGCGACCTCAACCAGATCATGAACGGCCGGAAGGACGCCAAACCGGCGCCGCCGCCCGCGCCCGCGCCCCCGCAACCGGCAGAGGACCAGCGCGCGTCCGCTGAGCCGCAGCCGACACCTGCGCCGGCGCCCCCGCCTGAGCCGGCGCCCGCGCCGCCGCCCAAGGCGGAAGCGTCGCCTCCCGCCGAGCCGCCGCCGAGGCCGCCGGAGAGACCGGCGCCCACGCCCGAGCCCAAGCTCGCCGTCCAGGAGACGCCGGCCGTCGAGCCGCCGGCGCGGCCGAAGTCCATCGACGCCCCGCGCGAGCGGCCGAAGCAGCCGCCGCAGGAGAAGCCCAGGCAAACACGCAGTTTCGACCCGAACGCGATCGCCAAGCTGATCGGCGAGGGCAAGATGTCGACGCCTGCGATCGCCTCGACCGAGAGCGCCTCAGCGACGCCCCAGGGGCTCGCGCATCACGACGCGCCGCGCATGTCGATGTCGATGGCCTCGGCGATCGACGCGTGGCTCACCGAAAGCTATCTCAATTGCTGGACGCCGCCGCCGACCATGCCCGAGGGCGACACCTATGTCGCGGAAATCAGGGTGGTCTTTAATCCCGATGGATCCCTCTCGGGGCGTCCGGTCCTGCTCAACCCGCCGGCCGACCGGGCGTGGCGCCCGCATGCGGAAAGCGCCATGCGCGCGGTCAGGAAATGCGACCCGCTGAAGATTCCGGCCGAATACATGCCGTATTTCGACCAATGGAAGATCGAAACCATCCATTTCGATCCGCGGGAGACACAAGGGTGACGCCGCCGCGCCGCAGCGGCGCGCCGCGCCGTTCAACAGCGAGAAGACAACGGGAGCCCACGTCGATGCGCATCTTATCGAGGCCCCTCACGGCGCTTGTCCTCATCGCGCTCGCCGCGGGCGCCTATGGCTACCAGCATCTCTCGCGCCGCCATCCCTCGCGCTCCATCGCGGCCCCGAAGGCGGCGACGGCGCCCGAGCCTCCGGCGCCGCCGCCCGCGATCGTCGCGGCGCGAACGGAGGCGCCCGCCCCGCCGCCCGAGCGGCCCGCGCGCATGACGCCCGCGCAGCGGGCCGGCTTCGACGCCTGGCTCATCAAGACTTACCTCCAATGCTGGAAGCCGGCGCGCCAGCCGACCGACTCGGACGTCTACGTCGCGCGGGTGCGCCTTGCCTACAAGCCCGACGGCTCCCTGATGAAGCCGGCCAAACTCGTCAACCCGCCCTCAGATCCGGCGCTCAAGCCTCAGGCCAAGAGCGTCATGGCCGCGGTCGAGAATTGCAACCCGCTTCCGGTGCCGGCCCAATATCGCCCGTTTTATGAGCAATGGAAGACCGAGACTATCCACTTCGATCCTCAAGTCGCCGCCCGGTGACTCCGGACGAAGGATGCTTGTTGCCCTGAGAGAGCGGCTGATGCGTGTCTCCTGCCATGTTTCCCGACGCGACGCGCTCGGCGTCTTCGCCTTCGGCCTCGCCGCGATCGCCGGCGCGCCCGCGATGGCGGAAGGCGACGTCTACATTCATGCGGGAGCGAACTTCAAACCGGTGACCGTCGCCGTGACCCCCTTCGCGGGGGAAGAGGCAGGAGACGAGATCAGCGGCGTCGTCACCTCGGATTTCGCCCGCTCGATCTTCCTTCTGCCGCTCAATCGAGCGAACTTTCCCGAAACGATCGCCAATCCCGACATGGCCCCCAACGTCGCCGCCTGGAAGGCGGCCGCCGCGCAATTCGTGGTGACCGGACGGGTTCTGCATCGGGAGCCGGGCCGGGTCACCGCGCAATTCCGATTGTGGGACACGGCGACCGGCGAACAGGTCGCCGGCCAGCAATATTCGACCGACGCGGCGAATGCGCGCCGCGTCGCGCACATGATCGCCGACGCGGTCTTTTCGCGGATCACCGGGGAAAAGGGATTTTTCGATTCGCGGGTCGTGTTCGTCGACGAGACCGGGCCGAAGACGAAGCGGCGCAAGCGGCTGGCGGTCATGGACATGGACGGCGCCAACGTCAAATTTCTCGACGGCGGCGGCAATGGGCTGGTCGTCACTCCGCGTTTCTCGCCCTCGGCCCAGCAGCTCGCCTACATGTCGTTCGGCTCCGGCGACCCCCAGGTGACGCTGCTCAATCTCGAGACCGGGCAGCACGAGGCGATCGGCAATTTTCCCGGCATGACCTTCGCGCCGCGCTTTTCGCCGGACGGACAACAGATCGTGATGTCGCTATCCGACGGCGCGAGCACCAACCTCTACTCGATGGACCTGCGCTCGCGCTCGACGACGCGGCTCACCGAAGGTTCGGCGATCGACACCTCGCCCACCTATTCGCCCGACGGGACCCAGATCGCGTTTGAAAGCGACCGCGGCGGCTCGCAGCAGATCTATGTG
>DATNBG010000080.1:0-3843 GCA_035572075.1 Roseiarcus sp.
CCCGGTCGACCGCGCCAGTGCACCCGGCGGGCGGTGGGTTGGCGCCCACGCCGGGCCCAATCCCTGGGCGATAAGTCACCGCTGAGGCCTGGGCGCTAAGTCACCGGTGAGGCCTGGGGGTGCTCAGAGCACCTTGGACAGGAACGACTTGGTCCGCTCATGCTGCGGGTTGGCCAGGATCTCGCGCGGACTACCCGTCTCGACCACGACGCCCTCATCCATGAAGACCAGCGTGTCGCCGACCTCGCGGGCGAATCCCATCCCGTGGGTCACGACGACCATCGTCATGCCCGAGGCGGCAAGCTCCCGCATGACGTCGAGGACTTCTCCGACCAGCTCCGGATCGAGCGCGGAGGTGGGCTCGTCGAACAGCATCACCTTCGGGCGCATGGCGAGCGCGCGGGCGATCGCCGCGCGCTGCTGCTGGCCGCCCGAGAGATGCGCGGGATAGTAGCTCTCTCGATCGGACATGCCGACCTTGGCGAGCAGCGCGCGGGCTTCCTCGATGCATTCCGCGCGCGGGCGCTTCTGCACATGCACCGGCGCCTCGATCAGATTCTCCAGCACCGTGAGATGCGACCAAAGATTGAAGCTCTGGAACACCATGCCGAGCTCGGAGCGGATGCGGTCGACCTGGCGCCGGTCGGCGGGCTCGGCCCGGCCGTCGCGCCGCCTGCGCATCTTGATCGTCTCGCCCGCCACCGTCACCACCCCCTCGTCGGGGGTCTCGAGCAGGTTGATGCAGCGCAGGAACGTGCTCTTGCCCGAGCCGGACGAGCCGAGGATCGAGATCACGTCGCCGTCGTCGGCGGTGAGCGAGACGCCTCTCAGGACTTCAAGCTGGCCGAAGCGCTTGTGCATCTTCTCGACGGTGAGCGCTGGGGTCGCTACGGGCATCGGCGCTTCCTTCAGCTTGATCGGGGCTTGAGATGCGGCGAAACGTAGCGCTCGAGCTGAAGGAAGGCCGCGCCAATGATATAGTTGACGACGAAATAGATCGCGCCGGCGATCAAAAGCGGCGTATAGGTGACCAGCGTGTCGTTGCGGATCTTGAGCGCGACACTCAGCACGTCCCATAAGGTGATGAGCGAGACGAGCGCCGTCGCCTTCACCATCGAGATCATCTCCGTCGAATAGGCCGGAAGCGCATGGCGGAGAGCGATCGGAAAGACGATGCGGCGAAACAGGAGCGGCCCCGACATGCCGCAGGCGCGCGCCGCCTCGACCTGTCCGTGCGGCACGGCGAGAAGCGCGCCGCGAAAAATCTCCGCCTGATAGGCGGCGGTGCAGAGGGCAAGCGACAGCACCGCGCAGTTGAACGCCTCGCGCAGGAACGGCCAGACCAGGCTCGCGCGCACCGCCGGCAGCGACGCCAAGCCATAATAAACCACGAACAGCTGGATCAGGAGCGGCGTGCCGCGAAAGACCGTGACATACGCGCGCGCGAAAAGCTCGAGCGGTTTGACCCCGCTCACCCTCATCCAGGTCACGAGCCCGGCGACGAGCCCTCCAAGCACGACGGACAGGAACCATACCAAGAGCGTGAGCGGCAGCGCGGCGAGGATGCTGAAGAACGATCGGGCGATGAAATCGAAATCCATCGCCTCAACCCGTCGCCCTGCGCATGCCGCGCGTCGCGCGCGCTTCGGTCAGATCGAAGACGCGGGTCGTCGCGACCGTCATCGCCAGATAAAGGACGGCGCCGCCGAGATAGAAGGCGAACGGCCGATGAGTCGATCCGGCGCCGACCTGGCTCACCCGCATGAGCTCGGTCAAGCCGGTGACCGAGATCAGCGACGAATCCTTGAGCGCGACCTGCCAGAGATTGCCGAGGCCCGGCAGCGCGAAACGCATGACCTGCGGAAAGATGATGCGCCGCGCCATCAGCGCCCGGTTCATGCCGACGCTGACCGCGGCCTCGAGCTCGCCGCGCGAGATGGCGAGATAGGCGGCGCGGAACACTTCCGCCTGATAGGCGCCCGAGATGACGCCGACCGCGAGCGCGCCGGCGGCGAAGGCCGGCACCCCGACGAAGCCCTCATGACCCAAGAGGCGCGCGGTATCAGTCAGAAGGGTCGAGGTGCCGAAATAGACGAAATAGACGATCAGGAGCTCCGGCAGGCCGCGGAACAGAGCCGCGTAGGCCTGCCCCGCGACGCCCGCCAGTGGCCTGCCCGAGAGCCGCGCCCAGGCGACAAGCCCCCCGATCGCCGCGCCGATGAAGAGGCCGCAGGCGGAGACGAGGAGCGTCATCGCGGCTCCTTGGAGGAGCGCCAGGCCCCAGCCGCCCTTGCCGAAGCCGAAGATCGCCAGATCCACTTCGGCGCCCCCTAAAGGCGCGCTCTTTCAGCGCAAGATCGCGGACAAGCCTACGATTGGGGCGCGATGTCGATCTTGAACCATCGCTCG
This sequence comes from Roseiarcus sp., assembly GCA_035572075.1. Taxonomy (GTDB): domain Bacteria; phylum Pseudomonadota; class Alphaproteobacteria; order Rhizobiales; family Beijerinckiaceae; genus Roseiarcus. The sequence continues at coordinate 2,410 of DATNBG010000080.1, forward strand.
GAATATTTCTTGACCGACCCGTCGGCGATCGCCGCCGCCAGCGCCTTGTCGAACTTGGCGGTGAGGTCGGCGTCGCTCTTGCGGATGCCCATGCCCGTACCGGCGCCAAACATGCCGCCAATGAATTTCGGACCGACAATGGCGAGTTCTGAAGCGTCAGGCTTGGAGGCGGTCGCCGCCACCACGGTATAGTCGTCGAGCGAGGCGTCGATGCGGCCGGACTTGAGGTCGAGATCACGTTCGTCCGCAGTCTTGTATTCCTTAACCGTCGCAATGCCCTTCAGATACTGGCTGGCGAAATTGGCGTGGGTGGTCGAGACCTGCACCCCAAGCGTCTTGCCCTTGAGCGCCGCCTGCACGGACTTGATCGCCACTTCGCCGGCGGCTTTATCCTTGTCGAGATTGATGAGCGTGCCCGCGCCTGTCGCCTTGGCGAGCGGACTGTCCTTCGGCGCGAGAAAAGCTCCTGGCGACACCGCGTAGGGCTTGGTGAAGTCGATTTCCTTCTTGCGCTCGTCGGTGATCGACATGCCGTCCATGATCACGTCGAACTTACCCGCTTTCAGGCCCGGGATCATGCCGTCCCAGTCCTGGGCGATGATCTTGCATTCGAGGCCGGCGCGCTTGCAGAGATCCATGACCAGGTCGGGCTCGAAGCCGACGATCTTGCCGCTCGAATCGGTCAGGTTCCAGGGCTCGTAAGCGCCTTCCATGCCGATGACGACGGTCTTCCACTCCTTGGCGGATGCGGCGGGCGCGAAGGCCAGAGACGCCGTCAGGGACAAGCCCAACGCGACCGATTTCATCCATGTCGAGCCCATCGGCTTTCCTCCACTGCTTGGCTTCCTTGTCATCGCCCGGGCGGACGAACCGGCGAGCTTGGCAAAGTCATACAGGGCGGATGGCCAAATGTGAACTTCGGCTCCGCCCGTGCGCCTTCGGTAGTTTGAAGCCCGGTCGGTGAGCCGGCCGGAAACCGCCGCCCGCAGCCGGACGCGGGCTCAGACCGCGTGGCTCGGCGCCAATTGGCCGGCAGGCTCCTCGTCGCGCGCGCGGCGGTAGAAGTACGGCCCGAAAAAGCCGCCGACAAATCCCAGCCCCGCCGAAATGAGGTACGGCAATGGGGACCACACCTGATCCGCCGAGGAGGGAAGGGACAACAAGCGGATGCAGACGTAGATGCTGACGGACGCCGCGACCGCGCTGAGGAGGCCCTCCGACACCCGGCGCGCCCAGCCATGGCCGAGATGCAGATCGACGTCGCAGAGGACCGAGAGGGCGAGGCTGGTCGCGAAAGCCATCGGCGCCATCGGCCTAAGCGGACGTTGGCTGAAGTTGAGAGCCGCGCCGAGATCGCCAAGGGCGATCGCGTAGGCGGCGCGCTCGATGATAAGCGAGACGATCGCCGCGACGGCCGCCCAGCCGAGCCAAGCG
>DATNBG010000081.1:0-2513 GCA_035572075.1 Roseiarcus sp.
TATGGCGCGGCGCCGGACGGGCGCCCTTTCTCGCCCAAGAATTTCTTTGTCACCATCGGCGGCATGCAGGCGATCGAGATCGCCACCCGGCTGATCGTCGGCCCGGGCGAGGAGGCGCTGGTTCCCACGCCCGCCTGGCCCAATTTCGTCGGCGCGCTGGAGATTTCCGGCGCGCGCGCCGTGCCCGTCCGCCTCGACAAGGGGACGCGCTGGAGCCTCGATCCGGCCAAGCTCGAAAAGGCGGTGACGCCCCTGACCCGCCTCATCTTTCTCAACACCCCCGCCAATCCGACCGGCTTCATCGCCACTCGGGAGGAGATCGCCGAGACGCTCGCCATCGCGCGGCGGCATGGGCTCTGGATCATCGCCGACGAGATCTATGGGCGCATCACTTACGACGGCGTCCGCGCGCCCTCGTTCCACGACGTGATGGCGCCCGATGACAAGATCCTGTTCGTCCAGACCCTGTCCAAGAACTGGGCGATGACCGGCTTTCGCATCGGCTGGCTCGAGGCGCCCCGCGAGCTTCGGCCGGTGATCGAGAACCTTGTCCAATACACGACCTCTGGCGTGCCGGTGTTCAACCAGCGCGCGGCGACCGCGGCGCTCGAGCAGGGCGAAGCGTTCCTGACATGGCAGATCGAGCGGTGCCGGCGCTCGCGCGACATCTTGTGCGAAGGGCTGGCCAGGACCGGGCGGGTGCGCTTCTTCGAACCGGAGGCGGCGTTCTATCTCTTCTGCTCGATCGACGGCTTTCCCGACTCGCGCGCGCTGGCGCTGCGCCTCATCGATGAAGCCGGCGTCGGCGCCGCGCCGGGAGCCGCCTTCGGCCCCGGCGGCGAGGGACATCTCAGGCTGTGCTTCGCCCGCGATCCCGACCAGATCGCCGAAGCGGCGCGGCGCATGGCGCGGTGGCTCGCGGGGTGAGCGCGGCCTGCGTGTCCGCCCTCGGTCACGGCCGGCGGCGGCGACCGGAGCGCTCCCGCGCGCAAAGTTACGCGCGCCAATGACTTCATGGGCTTGCCGCCTCCCTTGCGCAACTTTTTCGGCGGATGGCTGCCGCACTCGCGCCCTGGCGGAAAAACGGGAAAGGGCGGCGCCATTCGCGAGTCCGAATCGAGCCTTTTCAATCGCTTGCGGCGCCATTTTCGATTCTCATCCTCTGATCCTCTCGCCGAGAGGGCGGATAGCCCGTCCGGAGACAGGCGTTTCTCCCCATGGCGATCCGGTTCCCGACGCAAGGATCGGTTTTTTCTATCCAGCAGAAATAGTACTGCGGCCTTTCCCATTTGTCAAGAATTTGTTCGCGGGAACCGTTCCGGCGCAGCGGAAAGATTCGCTTCGCCAATGGCTTATACCAACGGTCGTTGGGTCTGACCGGCTTGCCCCCTCCACCGCGCTCACGCGCGGTCCCCCTCCCGCGCTGCGCGGGTGAGGAAAGGGCCGCGGCGCCCATCCTCCCCTGCGAAGCGGGGGAGGGGGACCGGCCGAAGGCCGGTGGAGGGGGGAGTTTGCAGGCTCTACCGAGAGTCAATTGCGGGGCCGTTGGTATTAGCGAAGTCTCTGGTCTGTTGCCGAGTCCAAACCTTCGCGAGTCGGCCGCTTTGCATCGCCGGTGTCCGTCTGCAAGGATCGTTTCACTTTCGTGGAACCGCCGCTTCGCGTTTTCGTTGGACAGGCGTCCGCGGGCGGCAAATACGATGCCGCCATGGCGAACAGGCATCTGGCGCTGCAGCAAACTTGTCGTTAAAGGGCTCGGCGTTAAAGTCGGGAGATGGTCATGCTCGCTCGCCCGCGTCGAAGTGTCCTCTATATGCCCGGCTCCAACGCCAAGGCCCTGGCGAAGGCCAAGACATTGCCCGCCGACGCGCTGATCCTCGATCTCGAGGATTCGGTCGCCCCCGACCAGAAAATCGCCGCGCGCGGCGAGGTTGCGAGCGCGGTGCGCGCCGGCGGCTTCGGCGGCCGGGAGGTCGTGATCCGGGTCAATGGGCCGCACACGCCCTGGGGCGAGGAGGACCTCGCCGCCGCCTCGGCCGCCGGACCGGACGCCATTCTCCTGCCCAAGGTCGATGGGCCAGGCGCGATCATGGCCGCCGCGCGGACCTTGCGCGAAGGCGGCGCGCCTGACCGGACCCGCATCTGGGCGATGATGGAGACGCCGAACGCCATTCTGAGCGCGGGTTCGATCGCGTCCGTCGCCGCCGATCCGAATTCCCGCCTGGCCGTGATGGTGATGGGCCTCAATGATCTCGCCAAGGAAACGCGGGCGAGGCTGACCCCCGGCCGCCCGACCATGACCGCCTGGCTCTCCGCCTGCGTTGTCGCAGCGCGCGCCCACGGCGTCGACATCCTCGACGGCGTCTACAACGACATCAGGGATCTCGACGGCTTCCGCCTCGAATGCCTGCAGGGCCGCGACATGGGGCTCGACGGCAAGACGCTCATCCATCCGAGCCAGATCGACATCTGCAACGAGGTCTTCGCGCCCACCTCAGGGGAGGTCGAAAGCG
>DATNBG010000082.1:0-3521 GCA_035572075.1 Roseiarcus sp.
TCGAAATCGCCCGCCTTTGTCCAGCCGTGACAGGGCAGAGGCGATAATAACATAATGAATATGTTGTATAAGGCGCAGGACAGCGGCAGCGCGACCGTCACGCCGCGAGCGCCCGCATCGCCGCTTCGACGCCGTCTCCGGTCAGCGGGAACATGCGATGCTGAAAGATCTCGGCGATCATCGTCGTCGACAGCGAATGATTCCACGCGCTCTGCGGCGCCGGATTGATCCACACCGTGCGCGGCCAGGCGAGAACCGCGCGCTCGAGCCACACCTTTCCCGGCTCTGGATTGAGATGTTCGACCGACCCTCCGGGGGTGGTGATTTCGTACGGGCTCATCGAGGCGTCGCCGACGAAGACGACTCGGTGGTCGCGGCGAAAGGAATTGATGAGATCAAGCGTCGACAGGCGTTGGTCGTGGCGGCGGCGGTTGGTCTTCCAAACCGTCTCGTAGAGGCAATTGTGGAAGTAGAAATGTTCGAGCCGCTTGAACTGGCTTTTCGCGGCGGAGAACAGCTGCTCGGCCGCCTCCACGTGCCAGTCCATCGACCCGCCGACATCGAGAAACAGGAGCACCTTGACGGCGTTGCGCCGCTCGGGGCGCATGAGCACGTCGATATAGCCTTTGTCGGCGGTCGAGCGGATCGTCCCGTCGAGATCGAGTTCGTCCGCCGCGCCCTCGCGCGCGAACCGTCTCAGCCGCCTGAGCGCCAGCTTGATGGCGCGCGGCCCGAGTTCGGCGTCGCCGTCCAGGTCCCTGAACTCCCGCTTGTCCCACACCTTGACGGCGCTGCCGCGGCGGCCCTTGTCCTGGCCGACGCGCACACCCTCGGGATGGTCGCCATACGCGCCGAACGGCGAGGTTCCGCCCGTGCCGATCCATTTCGAGCCGCCCTGATGGCGCCCTTTCTGCTCGGCGAGGCGCTGACGCAGCGTCTCCATGAGTTTCTCGAAGCCAAGCTTCTCGATCTGAGCCCGCTCCTCGGGACTGAGATAGCGCTCGATCATCCGGCGCAGCCATTCCTCCGGCAGGTCCTTCGCCTCGACCGCCGCGGCCAGCTCAAGAACGCCCTTGAAAGTGGCGGCGAAGACGACGTCGAACCGGTCGAGGTTGCGCTCGTCCTTGACCAGGAGCGCGCGCGCGAGGCGATAGAATTCGTCGACCGACATCTCAGCCAGATCGTCTTCGAGCGCGCGCATGAGGTCGAGATATTCGCGCGGCGTCGCGGGCACGCGCGCTTCGCGCAGATTGGCGAAGAACCTCAGGAACATCGCGCAATCCTAGCCTGCGCGGCCCCGCCCGTGCAATGTTTGGGCGCGCCCGCTCTTGGGCGCTGGGCCTGTTTCATGCCGGTTGTCGTCGAGCGCCAAGGATTTTCACTGCCGTTGAGCGCGGCGGACGACACCGAGATTTTCGCGGTCGGCGACATTCACGGGCGCAGCGACCTCCTGGCCTTGCTCATCGACGAGGCGGCGCGGGAGCCGAGGCTTCGCGACAGGCGCGCGATCGTCTTCCTCGGCGACCTCGTCGATCGCGGGCCCGACAGCCTGGGCGCGATCGATCTTGCGATCGCCTCGCAGGCGCGCCTCGGCGCCGACGAGGCGATCGGGCTCATGGGCAATCACGAGGCGATGATGAGGCTCGCGCTCGATCCCGAGACGCCGCCGGAGGAGGCGATCGACGCGCTCGGCACATGGCTCGCCAACGGCGGCGATCGAACGCTGGCGGAGTTTGTCAAGTCCGACCCGCCGCCCGAGGATTTCGACGGTCTGATCGAGGCGGCGCGCGCGTCTCTGCCTTCGCGCGTGCGCGCCTGGCTCGAATCCCTGCAGGCGAGCTGGCGCTCGGGCGACGTCCTGTTCGTCCACGCGGGCGTCAATCCTGAAGTCGAGCTCGAAGCCTTCCTCGCTTTGCCCTGGAACACACCGCTCGCCAGGCTGGACGAGGATCGTCACTGGGCCTGGGTGCGCTGGCCGTTCCTCGGCCACCATCCCGGAAAGGGGGGCTTCGGCGGCTTCTTCGTCGTCCACGGCCATACGCCGAACGACGCCCGCCGCGCCCCTTCGCACGCCGATCAGATCGCCGGGTTCCGGCTCAATCTCGACGCCGGTTCAGGGATGACGGGGGTCGCCAAGATGGCGGTGATCCGCGGCCGTCATGCGGAGGTCGTCACCGCGCGCGGGCCGACCAACCGGGAGCTCATGGGGACACAGGTTTTCCGTAACGCTTCTGGCGATTGAGGGCGCCGAGTCATCACGAAACGGTCTCGAAACCATCGCAAGCCGCCGAATAGACTTTGCGCTAGAAGTGTTTCCGTCATTCGCGACGCTTGGTCCCGGCTCGGTTCGCCTGGGCAGGCGTTAGCGGTTTTGCGAACTCATCACAGGGAGTTGAAGCGATGAACCTCAGGTTGGCTCCAGCCATCGCCGGCGCGAGCGCCGTCGTGGCGTTTCTTGCGATTGCTGCGCTCTCTCCGGCGCGGGCGGCGGAGACGGTTCACGTGCGCGGCGCGATTGTGAGCCTCGACGGATCCACCCTGACGGTGAAGACCCGCGAAGGTCCCGACGCCGCCGTGACGCTCAAACCCGGCTTCAAGGTCGCGGGGATCGCCAAGGCGTCGGTGGGAGACATCAAGCCGGGGGACTTCGTCGGCATCGCCTCGCTTCCTGCAGCGGCCGGGGGAGACGCGGCGGTCGAGGTGCTGGTCTTTCCGCCCGCAATGAAAGGGACTGGCGAGGGCAGCTATCCCTGGGATCTGAAGCCGAAGAGCACGATGACCAACGCGACCGTCACCAATGCGGTCAAGGGCGTCGAAGGGCGGACCCTCAAGCTCTCGTACAAGGGCGGGGAGAAGGCGATCTCGATCCCCGACGGCACGCCGATCGTCACCTTCGGTCCCGCGACGGAAGCCGACCTCAAGCCCGGCGCGATGGTCTTCGTTCCCGCGCAGCGCGGCGACAATGGCGCGCTCGCCGCGGGCTTCGTCGCCGTCGGCACGAATGGCGTCAACCCGCCGATGTGAGGCGGGCGAGCCCGCGCCCGCGATTGACATGAGCCTCGGTCGCTTCCCAATAGGAACAGGCGGAGAGGGCAGGGCGAGCGTTGCGAACGTGGATCAGGGACCCTCTGGCGATTTTCGCCGAGGGCGCGGAGCGCGGCCTCGTCGTCGAGGAGAGGCGGATCGCCGAGCGGGTGGGAAAGGGCGGGACGCCGGAGCGCATTGACTTAACTTTCGACGCCTCGCGCCATGTCGTGCTGCCGGGGCTCGTCAACACGCACCATCACTTCTACCAGACGCTGACCCGCGCCCACCCGGTCGCCATCAACAGGCCGCTGTTCGCGTGGCTCACGGCGCTCTATCCGGTCTGGGCGCGGCTCAAGCCGAACCACCTGAGGCTCGCCACCCGGCTCGCCCTGACCGAGCTCATGCTGTCGGGCTGCACGACCGCCGCCGATCATCACTACCTCTATCCGGCGGGGCTCGAGAACGCGGTCGACATCGAGGTCGAGGAGGCGCGG
>DATNBG010000083.1:0-2226 GCA_035572075.1 Roseiarcus sp.
CCTCTCGAGCGCCTCGCGGGCGATCGGCGCGGCGCCCTTCGCCTGATCGAAGAACCGTCGCCGCAGATGCGACCAGCAAAAGGCGAGCGTGATCCGGTCGTCAGGAGTCTTGGCGGCGATCGTCTTGTAGGCGGCATAGCCATCGCACTGAACGACGCCCCGATAAGTGTCGAGCAGCTTCAGGCCATGGATCGCCCCGCGACCGGGCGCATAGGCGTAGGCGATGGCCGGCGGGTCTCTCCCGCCCCAGAGCCGGTCGTCGCGGGCGACCGCCCAGAAATAGCCGTCCTTGACCCGGCCGCGGCCGGGATCGAGCACCGGCGCCTTGGTCTCGTCGACCACAATCTTGCCGGATGTCAGGATGAGTTCACGAAGGCGCTCGTAGACCGGCCTGAGTTCGGCGGCTGCGTAGCCGACCCAGAACGCCAGGACCGAGCGCTTGATGTCGATGCCCTGGGCGGCCAGCATCTGGGCCTGTCGGTAGAGCGGCAGACGCCAGGCGTATTTGGAGACCAGCACGGACGCGACCATCGCCTCCGTTGGCAAGCCGCCCTTGATCAGCCGCTCGGGCGCTGGCGCCTGAACCACCGCCTCTTCGCACGCCCGGCACGCATATTTGGGGCGACGCGTCACCAGAACGCGAAACTGCGCCGGGATCACGTCCAGCCGCTCCGAGACGTCCGCGCCGATCGCATGCATCGGCGCCCGACAGCACGGGCAGGTCCGGTCCTCGGGCTCGATCGTCACATGGACGCGCGGCAGATGGATAGGGAGCGCGCCGCGGACCGCCCGGCGCTTTGCAGCCCGCGCCACGGCGGCTGTCCTGTCCCACTTGTCATCCGCGGCTTCGCTGGCCGCGATCGCCTGCTCGACGTCCTCCAGCGCCAGGGCGAACTGGTCCGGATCGAGTTTCTCGGATTTGCGGCCGAACTGCATCCGCTGAAGCTGACGCAACAGATGCATGAGGCGGTCGTTCTGGATGAGGGCCGCATCCCGCTCCGCGATCGCGGCGTCTCGCTCGGTCAGCGCCGCAGCCAGGCGCGCTTCAAGCGCGTAGGTGTCAGGCGGAGGTTGATTCGCGTCTGGGTTCACGCCCAGAAGGAATCAGATTTGCTCGCAGTTGGGGAGAGAAATCAGACCTAGAGCACAGACTTTCATGATGCCGCCTCTGGAGTCGGCGTATCCCGCGTCTGAAGGCGCGATCAGTCGAGCCCATCGACGAGCGCGGCGAGTTGCGAAGCCGACAGCCGCATCACGCCGTCGCTGATTGGCGGCCAGCGAAACGCCCCTTCCTCAAGCCGCTTCCAATACAAAATCAGGCCTGAACCATCCCAGGCCAAAATCTTCAATCGGTCCGCCCGCTTCGAGCGGAAGACGAAGATCGTCCCGGAGAACGGATCACGTTGAAGCTCTTCCTTCGCCAGCGCCGCGAGGCTGTCCGCCCCGCGCCGGAAGTCGACAGGCTTCGTCGCCACCAGAACCCGGACGCCTGCCGGAACCGAAATCACTTCGCAGCCTTCACCGCACGCAGCACCTTCGTCAGCGTCGTGACGTCGCTGCCAGGTCCGACGCGCACCACCGCAGCTCCGAGCGCAATCTCGATCGTCCCCCACGAAAATTGCGCAGGAGCCCGCCGAAGTTGGCGCAGAAGCCTCAGCCTCCACCATGACCGGCGCGAAAGTCGCGCTGCCCGCGACGGCGGCGCCTTGACGACGGACGGCTCGCCGTTGCGCATCGCGCCGCCAGCCGAACAGTTGCTGAGGCGTCAGTCCATGTCGACGTGCGACTGCCGAGACTTTGTCCCCGCTCTCATAGCTCTCTGCGAGAATCCCCGCCTTCTCCTCCGGCGTCCAGACGCGCCTTCGGCCAGATCCGGTGAAGATCTCAAGCCGACGAACGGGCTCACCCTTCGACTTGTGCAAAAGCTCAGTGTCCGACACGTGTCTAACCCGCTTCCGAATCAAACGACGTCAGACAGTCCCCCACTCGCCAGCGCCTTTGAAGGTGGGGTCTGAAGGCCGCTTACCATCGAGTGGGCCTCGCGCGCGGTGCTCGCGTGGCGGCTGTCGAACACGATGGAGGTTTCGTTCTGTCTGGCGGCGCTCGAGGAGGCGCTGGCGAGGTTCGGCAGGCGGAGATTTTTCAACACCGACCAGGCTCGCGGTTCCGCGCGGCCGCCTTCATCGGCGCACTCGCCAAAGCGGGTGTCGCGATCTCCATGGACGG
>DATNBG010000084.1:0-8970 GCA_035572075.1 Roseiarcus sp.
TTCGGGATCGACCTGATGGGCGCCCATCGCGATGATTTTCCGCCCGATTACCTGCAAAGGATCGACGCCTACAGAAATCTCACCGCGATGGATGTGGTCGGCGACCAGGCGATCCGCAGCGAGGTCTACGACGCGATCCAGGGCGTTCTCGGGGCCCATGAGATTCTGGTCTCGCCGACGTTGGCGGCGATGCCGGTCGACAATGCGCTCGACGGCGACACCAAGGGACCCGCATTGGTCAACGGCGAGGCGGTCGATCCGCTGATCGGCTGGTGCCTGACTTACCCTGTCAATTTCACCGGCCACCCCGCCGCGTCCGTTCCCGCGGGACTGAGCGGCGGCCTGCCGGTCGGCATGCAGCTCATCGGACGGCGTTACGCGGACGGCGACGTGCTCGCCGCCGCCGCGGCGGTCGAACGGGCCCGCCCGTGGCGCGACGCCTACAAGCTGTGCGCAGGGCGGCCGCTCGAGGCGCCCGCGGCCTGAGGAGCCGGCGCCCGCCGCCGCATCGCGAGCCCTCTCAGCCGGCGGCCTTGGCCGCGTTGAGGCGCGCCTTGCGCTTCTCGTATCGGGCGTTCATCCGCGCGTCCGCCTCAGGCGAACCGTCGTGCCAGGTGCCGAGCAGCTTGTCCAAAGGCACGAGCCCGTCGCCGTAGTTCACCTCGAAATATTTGTGGTGGAGGTAGTGGGCGTAGGCGTGGGCATCGAAGGCGGACTCTTCGCTCGTCTCGATCTTGTCGAAGCCGATGTGGCCGACAACCGCGCCAAACCCGGCGTAGTGCAGTTGATAGATCGCCAGAACCGGGTTCGACGGGATGATCACGTGGATGAGCGACGACGAGAAATAGAGGAGATGCTCGACCGGGTGCATCGACAGCGACGACCATGGCGACGGATTGACCGAGTGGTGATGGACGCTGTGCACCGAGCGGTAGAGCGGCGGCCAATGGATCAGGCGGTGAATGCAGAAGAAGTGGAACTCATGGAAGATCGGCACGACCAGAGCGAGGCAAAAAAGGTAGGCGGGATGCTGGGCGAACGAGAGCCAGGGCGCGTAACCGTTGGCGAAGGCGAATAGAATCCCGACCTCATAGGCCGTCCAGATCGGCACGCCCGTCCCGAATGTCCGGATGATCCCCTCGGCGTTCTGGCTGCTGAACAGGAAGGCTTTGTTCTTCACGTCGTTCGGAAATTTGGCGTTGTACTTGAAACGGTTTCCCTGAGCCCGCGCCATATAGAGCCGGTATTCGAACGCGGCGTAGAAAAGGAACACCGCGATGCAGTTGACGACGAAGAGCCTGAGGATCCAGCCCCACGACAGCGTCTTCATCACCTCGACGTCCGGCAGCACGAACATCGCATAGGCGACGGCGGAAGCCGCAAAGAGGAGGTTCCAGGGCAGGAAATAGCCGGGGAGCCATTTCAGGATCGCGAGCGGCCGCGGCGGAAGGGCGAAGAGGGGAGCGATGTCGAGATACGCGCTCGGCGCCCAGTCTCCCCGCTTGTTCCGGACGCCGTATTTGAGGTCGTCCATCAGGAGTCTCCTCTGTCCGATTCTAAGCGGCGCCGCCGGCGAAGCCATTTTCGAGTCCGTTTTGAGCGATTCCAATGGCTTGCGGCGCCATTTTCGAGTCTCTCAGTCCTTCCCAATTCTGCCAGCCGTAGCCGGTGTCTGGTCCTCCGGAGAAACGCGAGCGACCTCGCAGCTTCATTCTGAAAAACAATATCATGCGCAAGCGGGGCCTGTCAAGAATTTGTCGGTTCTCGCGTCGAGCGCCTGGCCCCGACCCGGCGTCTTCGCCGCCGTCAGAAACGCCGGGCGATCTGATCGACCGAATCCCGTATCAGCCCGCGCGCCCGGACCGGCGGACGGCCTTTCCCCGAGGCCGCCGGACCAAATGCGCCAGGACCGCAGGAGATCAGGCCGCCGCGTCAAGCTCGACAAGCCGGCGGCCACCCGACCAGACCTCCGCGACTTGAAAGTCGTCGGTCAGATGCACGAGATCGGCGCGGCAGCCAGGCTTCAGACGCCCGAGCCGGTCATCGACGCGCAAAAGCCGCGCCGGCGTCAGCGTCGCCATCATGAGAGCGTCGGCGAGGGGCACACCGAGTTTCTGGACGACGTAGGCGACGGCGTCGCGCATGGTGATCGCCGCGCCCGCGAGCGTCCCGTCGTCGGTCACGAGCTTGTCGCCGACACGGCTGATCCGCCGCCCCTGCAATTCGAAGATGTCCGGTCCGCCGGCGGCGGACGGCATGGCGTCGGACACCAGCGCGATCCCGCGCGCCCCCTTGGCGGCCAGCGCCGCGCGATACGCGAGGCCATGGGCGTGCTCGCCGTCGGCGATCAGGCCGCAGATGACGCGCTTGTCCGCAAGCGCCGCGCCGACCACGCCAGGCGCGCGCGAATGAAGCTGGCTCATCGCGTTATAGAGATGGGTGACGGCGCTCGCTCCCGCGTCGAAAACGGAGAGCGCCTCCTCGGCGCTCGCGTCCGAATGGCCGAGACTGACAACGATCCCGGCTTTCGCCAGACGCGCGATGCGCTCCAGCGGGACCGAGGCGGGAGCGAGCGTCACCACCATCACGCGTGCGCGCGCGGCGATCAGCGCATCGGCGTCCTCTTCGCGCATCGGGCGGATGAACGCGGGCGGATGCGCGCCTTTGCGTCTCATGTCGATGAACGGCCCCTCGACATGGATTCCGAGCGCCCCCGGAACACGCGCGCGCGCCTCGCGCGCGGCGGCGAGGGCTTCATCGAGCACCCGCGGCGCGTCGGTGACCACGGTCGGCAGAAAGGCGGTCACGCCCGCGCGCCGATGCGCGGCGGCGATCGCGGCGATCGCTTCGACGGTCGGCTCGGCGTTGAACAGGACGCCGCCGCCGCCATTGATCTGCCAGTCGACGAAGCCCGGCGAGAGAATTCCGCCGCCGAGATCCAGCTGCTCGGGCCCGCGGGGGCGGTCTTCAAACGGAGTGAGCGCATGGATCGAACCGCCGTCGACAACGAGCGCGCGATCGTCGTGCAGCCGTTCGCCGTCGAATAGGCGCGCCCCGTAAAGAACCTTCATTGCGCGGCTTCCCGTTGCAGCGCGATGACGCCGGCGGCAGCCCGAAGCGCGTCGGCGGCCTTCTCCGCCGGGAGGCGCCTTGCATTCGCCCGCGCCAGCGTCTGCTCCGGCGTCGCGGGCAGATGCACGAAGATCGCGGGGACCGCCCGCCGCTCGCGCCGCAGATAATCGAGCGCGCCGAAATAGAGGTGGTTGCAGACAAAGCCTCCGGCGTTCGTCGACGCGCGGGCCGGAATCCCAGCCTCCCTGATCGCGCGGACGATGGCCGTGACCGGCGCCGCGGTTTCGAGCCAATCCGGCGCGTCGCGGACGATTCTTATTCCCCTCCGCAGGACGCCGTCATTGTCCGGCGCTGTGGCGGCGTCGAGGTTATGCGCGAACCGCTCAACGCAGACGACGCCGCGCCGCGCCGCCTGCCCGGTCATCAGAAGCGCGTCGGGCTGGAGGGTCTCGATCGCGCGAACGAGTTGTTTCACCGAGGCGTCGTAGGCGCAGGGCAGCAGCCGCGCGGCCGCCGCATATTCGCCATGCCGCCAGCCCTCGAGCCGTTGCGCCGCTTCCCACGAGGCGTTGACGGTCTCGCCGCCGAACGGCTCGAACCCGGTGACGAGGATGGTGCGCGCCGCGCTCGACAAGGTCAGGCGAACAGGCTGTCAAGCTCGGCGAGACGGCGGACGTGAAGGTCCGCGTCGCCGTAAGCCTTGTCGATCATCGTCAGGCGCTTGAAGAGATGCCCGACCTTGTATTCATAAGTCATCGCGATGCCCCCGTGCATCTGAACCGCCTGCTGGCCGATGAATCTGGCCGAGCGCCCGATCTGCGCCTTCACCGCCGACATTGTCTTGCCCCGCTCGTTCGCATCGCCCTCGCCCGCCATCATCGCCGCGAGATACATCATACTGCGCGCCTGTTCGAGCGCGACGATCATGTCGGAGGCGCGATGCTGGAGGGCCTGGAACGAGCCGATCGTGACGCCGAACTGCTTGCGCGTCTTGAGATAGTCGACTGTCATCGCGAGCGCCTCCGACATCGCCCCGACCGCTTCCGCCGCGAGCGCGGCGATCGCCTCGTCGACCGCGCGCTCGATCGCCGGCAGCGCGCCGTCCGGGGGGCCCAGAACGTCATGGGGCGCGACGCGGACATCGGCGAAGCCAATCTCCGCCGCGCGCTCACCGTCCTGGGTCGGGTAGCCGCGCCGCGTGACGCCCCGCGCATTGGCGTCGACGAGGAAGAGGCCAATCCCGTCACGGTCGCGCCGCGCGCCGTTCACACGGCCTGAGACAATGAGCCTGTCGGCGCTGTCCCCTTGGCCGACCAGCGTTTTTTCTCCGTTGAGCACGAATCCACCGCCGCCGTCATGCACCGCGCTCAGAGCCACATCGTTGAGATCGTAGCCCGATTGCCTCTCGGCATGCGCGAAGCTCAGCTTGAGATCGCCCGCCGCGATCGCGCCGATGAGATGGGCGCGCTGCTTTTCGCTCGCGGCGTGCTTGACGAGCGCGCCGCAGAGGACGACGGTTTGAAGGTAAGGTTCGAGCGCGAGCGCCTTGCCGAATTCCTCCATCACGATCATGGTCTCGACCGCGCCGCCGCCGAAGCCGCCGTCGGCTTCGGCGAAGGGCGCGCCTGTGAGGCCCATTTCGGCATAAGCGCGCCACAAGGCCTCGCTCCACCCGTGGGGGCTCGCTTGATAGCCCTTGCGGGCCTCGAAGCCGTAGCGATCCTTCATCAGCCGCGCGACATTGTCACGCAAGAGCTCCTGTTCGGCGCTGAGCTCGAAGTCCATCTTGTCTCAGAGCCCCAGTATCGCCTTGGCGATGATGCTGCGCTGGATTTCGTTCGACCCCCCGTAGATCGAGACCTTGCGGTTGTTGAAATAGATCGGGGCGAGCGGGGCCGCCCAGTCCGGGCCGACTGGCGGCTCGTTGCTCATCTCCTCGTCGGGGCCCCGATAAGGCAAGGCGTAAGGTCCGACCACCTCCATCAGGAGATCGGTGGTCGCCTGCTGGATCTCCGAGCCCTTGATCTTGAGCACCGAGGAAGCGGGATCGGGCTTGCCGGCGTTGCGGCGGTTCGAGATGACCCGCATCTGGGTCATTTCGAGCGCCTTCAGCTCGACTTCCACCTCGGCAAGCTTGGTGCGGAAGAACGGATCCTCGATCTTCGGCCCGGAGCCAAAGACCGGGATCGCGGCGAGCTGGCGCACCCGGTCGAGACGCGCCTTGGAGACGCCGACCCGGGCGATGCCGTTGCGCTCGTTGGCGAGCAGGAACTTGGCGTAGTCCCAGCCCTTGTTCTCCTCGCCGACGATTGCGTCGGCGGGAGCCCACACATCGTCGAGGAAGACCTCGTTGACCTCGTGGCCGCCGTCGATCGTCTGGATGGGCTTGACGGTGATCCCGGGGGTCTTCATGTCGACCAGGAAGAACGAGATGCCCTCCTGCTTCTTCGCCTGGGCGTTGGTGCGGGCGAGGACGAAAATCCAGTCGGCGTATTGGGCCAAGGTGGTCCAGGTCTTCTGGCCGGAGATCACCCAGCCGTCGCCGTCTCGCCGGGCCGCGGTCCTGAGGCTGGCGAGGTCCGATCCCGCGCCGGGTTCGGAAAAACCCTGACACCACCAGTCGCGAAGGTCGATGATGCGGGGCAGGAAGCGCTGTTTCTGCGCCTCGGAACCGAAGGTGTAGATCACCGGGCCGACCATGCTGACGCCGAAGGCGATGAGCTCGGGCGCATTGCCGCGTTGCATCTCGTCGAGAAAGATCGCCTGCTTGATCGGACTTAAGGCCGCCCCGCCCCATTGCTTCGGCCAATGCGGCGCGCCCCAGCCCCTGGCGGCCAGAATGCGCGTCCAGCGGACATAATCGTCCTTCGACAGGTGCTTTCCGGCGACCGTCTTCTCCCGGATCGAGGCCGGCAGGTTGTCGCGCACAAAGGCGCGAACCTCGTCGCGAAAGGCGAGCTCGTCCTCGGTCAGTCGAAGGTCCATCGGGGTCCTCCCGGATGATGAGCGCGCCCGACACGGGCCGCGAGGATTTGTCGCGCCTTACCGCCAGTGTCGGGCCTTGGCCCGGCGTCGTCAACATATTCGGCGACCACGAGGCGCCGCTTTTATTGTCATGGTCATACTTTCGCGGCATTTTTGAATGCGAAGCTCGCCAAATCGCGCCTTGGCGGTTCGTCGACGCGGAGTGGAAGGCGTTTCCTCGTGCGCACTGTCCTGACCATCATCGCGGTCGCGCTTGTCGCCGCGATGTCGGTTGCGCTCGTCGCGCCGTATTTCATCGACTGGTCCGCGCAGCGCGGCGAGATCGAGGCGCGGCTCAGCGCCATCACCGGATCGAACGTCTCTCTGGCCGGCCCGGTCGAACTCCGGCTTCTGCCGACGCCCTATCTCGCATTGGGCGAGGGCCTGGTCAGAGCGCCGGGGCCGGACGGGGCGAAGCTGTCCTTCGGCTCGGCCCGGCTCGAGCTCGAACTCGCCAAGCTTCCGAGCGGCCAGATCCGGTTCTCCGACATTCGCCTCGAGAAGCCGGTCTTGACCCTCACGCGCGGCCCTGACGGCGCGCTTAAAGTTCCGCCCTTGCGGATGGCCGGTCTCCACTCGACCGGGTTCGACCGCCTGACCGTCCAGGACGGGCGGGTGAGGATCATCGGCGCCGCCAGCGGAGCAATGTCGGAAATCTCCGGGATCGAGATCGACGCGGCCGCGCCGTCCCTCGACGGTCCCATGCGTCTCAGCGGCCAGTTTTCCGGCCCGGGCGATGCGCCTGTCGCCTTCAGGCTCGCCTCCGAGAAGCCGGGTCCGGACGGGACGCCTGTTCGCATCGCGGTCGACGCCGGGCCGAGCTGGCCCGCCGCCGAATTCGACGGCGCGCTCGAAGGCGATCCGGCCGCCGGGATTGGCGGCCTCAGATTCGCCGGCTCGGCCACGCTGACGGGGGCCGCGCCGGGCGAGGATGCGCCAATCCCGTGGCGGGTCCAGGGGCCAGTCGCTGTCGATCTCAATCAGGCGGCTCTGCGCGGCGCGGAATTCAGCCTCGGACCGGAGGAGCGGCGGATCCGGGCGACCGGGGACGCCACGCTCGCCTTCGGCTCGCCGCCCCGGATCAGCGTCGCGCTGAAGGCCAAGCAGGCGAATGTCGATTCGCTTATGCGCCGCAAGGGCGAGGACGCGGTCGCGCCGTCGCGCGCCGTGGCGCTGATCATGCGGATCGCGGCGGCGGCGCTTCAGGAGCGGGGCCCGATGGCGGTCGACGCCAAGGTCTCGGCCCAACCGGTCATCCTTGGCGCGCAGACCCTGCCCGACGCAAACGTGACCTTGAAGGCTCAGCCCGGCGCGCCGCTCAATCTCGCATTCAGCCTCGGCTTGCCCGGCCGGAGCCGTTTCAGTGCCGAAGGAAACCTGGAGACCGGCCAGGAGGCGAGGTTCCGCGGCGATGTTGATTTCACAAGCAGCGATTTCGCGCTTCTGCGCGACTGGGCCGCTCTCGGCGCGCCGCCGGCCGTGGCCAAAGCCGCGGCTTTTGGCGGCGCGCTCCCCTATCGCAGCGCCTCGCTCAAGGGCGAGGTCGAAGCATCGGCGAGCGGATTCTCCGGACGCAACCTGAAGCTTACCCTGGATCGGACCAAGCTGACCGGCGCCGTCGGCTTTACCGGTCCGGCTGGCGGCCGGCCAGGCCGTCTCGACGTGGACGTCGCAACCGATTCGCTCGACGTCGACGCGCTGCCGAGCCTCGCTGCGGCGAAGACGATCGCCGATCTCGATCTTGCGCTTTCGCTGAGCGCCAGATCGCTGCATATCGCCCGGGTGGGCGAAACGGAGATCGACAGCGGCTCGCTCACGGTGAACCTGACCAAGACGGGGCCCAACGTCGCGCTCAAGCGCCTGAGCGTCGCGGGCCTCAACGGCGCCACGCTCGAAATCGAGGGCGGTACAAATGGCGGCTCGACCGCGGCGAAGGGGCGCTTGCGCGCCGACCGGCTGCATGATTTCGCCGCGCTGATCTCGCGCCTGGCGCCGGGCGACTGGAGCCGGATTCTGGTCGAGCGGGCGGGCGAGCTTTCGCCCGCGGCGCTGACTTTCGACGCTCATGGCGGGACGGCCGATCCCGGCGGCGTTCCCGACATCGATTCGCTCAAGGTCAATGGATCGGCGGGCGAAACCCAGTTCACGATTGCGCTCGATCGGCCGCCGAAGGGCGGCGGGCGCGCTCTGACCGTCAGCCTCGAGTCGCCAAACTCGGGCGCGCTGTTGCGCCAGCTCGGCGTCAACGCGGCGGCGGCGAGCGGACGCGGGAGCATCTCGCTCAACGCGGCCGGGGGCTGGGAGAAGGGCTACGACGTCGGCGTGACTTCGACGCTCGCGGGAGCCGATCTCACGTGGCGTGGCCGCTTCGCGCCTCAAGGGGGAAACGACGCCGCGAGGCTGTTCGGGTCCGCCAGGATCAAGGCGGCGAACCTCGCGCCTCTCGCCGCCGCCCTCGGTCTTGCGCCCGCCAATGGCGGCGCGCTTGGGCCCGCCGACATCGGGTTCGACGCGACCTTGCGCGGCGATCAATGGAAGTTTTCGCGGCTCGCGGCGACCATCGCCGGGGTCAAGGCGAGCGGCGACCTCACGTTTCAGCCGGTTCAACCTGCCGTGACGCTCGAGGCTCTGTCTCAGGCAAGCGCCGATGTCTCCCGCGCCGAGGAAGCGGTCGGCTCTGGAGCCGCCGCCGGCCGGCCGCCGACGCCCGCGCCAGCGGCGATCGAGGGCGAACTGACGGTCGAACGCATGCCGCTTGGAACGGTTTTGGCGCTCGCGCTCGGACCGACCCAGCCGGGCCGGGCCGGAGCGCGCTGGCCGGAGACGAGGTTCGCGCCCCCGCCGCTCAGCCCGCCATCCGCCGCGGTCAAGCTG
>DATNBG010000085.1:0-4411 GCA_035572075.1 Roseiarcus sp.
GGCGCCGTTCCGGTTCGGAGGCGGGGAGGCTCGAAGTCTTGGACTACCGCAAGGCGTTCCGGGTCAAGCCGGGCCAGCAGCTCAGGTTGAACAAGATCGACCCAGCCTATGCGAGCAAGCACGAGTCCGAAGAGGCGGCCAAGGAAGAGACCGAGCGCTATCTCAAGAAACTCGCCCATCAGCAGGCCCTTCTCTACGCGGAGAACAAACACTCGGTCCTCGTCGTGCTGCAGGCGATGGACGCCGGCGGCAAGGACGGCACGATCAAGCACGTGTTCGGCCCCGTCAATCCGCAAGGGGTGCGCGTGGCCCGATTCAACCAGCCGACGGCGGTCGAATCCGCGCACGACTTTCTCTGGCGCGTCCACCCCCACGCGCCTGGAAAGGGCGAGATCGCGATTTTCAACCGCTCGCATTACGAGGGCGTGCTCGTCGAGCGGGTCCACAAGCTCGTGAACCGGAGGACCTGGACCGAGCGCTACCGGCATATCCGCGATTTCGAGGCGCTGCTCGCCGAAAACAACACCGCGATCCTGAAGTTCTTCCTCCACATCAGCAGGCAGGAGCAACTCGCCCGCTTCGCCCAGCGCCTCGACGATCCCACGCGCAACTGGAAGATCAGCGAGGCCGACTATACGGAGCGGGCCTTCTGGGACGCCTACACGGAGGCCTATGAAGACGCGATCGCCGCGACCAGCACGGGCGAAGCGCCGTGGTACGTGATCCCGTCGGACCACAAATGGTTTCGCAATCTTGCCGTGTCGCAGATCCTGGCGGACACGATGGCGGACCTTGCCCTCGCCTTCCCGCCGCCGCCGGTTAACCTTGCCGTCATAAGGCGGAAGTATCATGCCGCCGTCCGGCAAGCCCAGTCGGACGGAAAGAAGCCGGGCGGAAAGAAGGCGTGATCCCGGCCCGCGGGCGGCGGGCGATTTCCATAACGTCGCCGCCGATGATATGAAAGGCGCGGCGCCATGGGGCGCGGATTCGCCGGCGGGTGGCCGTGGAATGCGGCCTGACCAGGCGGCCGGGGCGAGGGACTGAAGCATTGTCGGTTTGGCGTCAAGCCCGCGAGCGCGTGCTCTCCCTCCTCTCTTCGCCCGCGAACGCAAACCTGCGCCGGCTCCTGACCGATCAGGGCGCCAAGCACTGGAAGGGCTACGCCTTCGCCTTCGCGATGATGGGCCTGATCGCGCTCACCACTTCGCTCTCGGCCTGGATCATCGGCCAGATCGTCAACAAGATCTTCGTCGGGCGCGACCTCAACGCGGTATGGGAGATCACCGGCGCGATTCTGGTCATCTACACGGTCAAGGGTCTTGCGACCTACGGCCAGCAGGTCGCCCTGTCGCGGATCGGCAACAGCATCGTCGCCGACGTCCAGCGGCGCATCTTCAACCAGATGCTGCGGATGCGGGTCTCCTATTACAGCCGTTCGCATTCCTCGGAATTCATCGCCAAGCAGTCGTTCATCGCCCAGTCGGCGAGCAACGTGCTCAACCTGCTCATCACCACGCTCTCCCGCGACGTGCTGACGATCGTGGGCCTCATCATCGTCATGGTGTCGCAAGACCCGCTGCTGTCGCTGTTCGCGCTGATGTTCGTGCCGCTCGCGGCGGTCGGAGTGCGCAAGATCGGCATCCGGGTGCGCAAGATCATGGCGAACGAATTCCAGGGCGCGATGCAGATGATGGAGTCGCTGCAGGAGACCGCGCAGGGCATCCGCATCGTCAAGGCCTTCACGCTCGAGACCTTCATGCGGATCAGGCAGGAGAAGGCGATCGCTTCTTTCCAGGCCGCGGCCAACAAGCTCACCCGGGTGAGTTCGCGCACAAGCCCGATCATGGAGAGCCTCGGCGGCTTCGCCATCGCCGCCGTGGTGCTCTATTCCGGCTATACCGTGATCATCCGCGGCAACCCGCCGGGGAGCCTGTTTTCCTTCATCACTTCGGTGATCATGCTCTATGAGCCGATGAAGCGGGTGGCGCGGCTCCATGTCGACCTGTCGGCGTCGCTGTTCGGCGTCGGCATCCTCTACAACTTCCTCGACGAGCGCGACTACGAGGAGGACCGCCCGAACGCCCGCGAACTCGAAGTGACCGAGGGGAGGATCGAATTCCGCAATGTGTCGTTCGCCTACCGGCCCGAGGAGACCGTCCTCCATTCGATCAGCTTCACGGCCGAGGCCGGCAAGACGACGGCGCTGGTCGGCCGCTCGGGCGGCGGCAAATCGACAGTGATGAGCCTCATCCTGCGCCTCTACGAGGTCGGGTCGGGTGAGATCCTGTGCGACGGCCAGGACATCGCGGCCGTCAGCCTCGAGTCGCTGCGCCGGCAGGTCGCCTATGTCGCGCAGGAGAATTTCCTGTTCAAGGGCTCGGTGCGCGACAACATCGCGATGGGAAGGCCCGGCGCGAGCGACGACGAGATCATCGCCGCCGCCAAGGCGGCCTACGCTCACGATTTCATCATGGGCTTCGAGCGCGGCTACGATTCGCCGTGCGGCGAGCACGGCATGCAGCTCTCGGGGGGGCAGCGTCAGCGGATCGCCATCGCCCGCGCGTTCCTCAAGGACGCGCCGATCATCCTTCTCGACGAAGCGACCTCGGCGCTCGATTCCGAGTCCGAGCAGGCGATCCAGAAGGCTTTGCGCACGCTTTGCGAAGGGCGTACGACGATCGTCATCGCCCACCGCCTGTCGACGGTGGTCAAGGCCGACGAGATCTGCGTCGTCGACCGCGGCCGTATTGTCGAGCGCGGGCGCCACGGCGAACTCCTGGCCCAGGGGCGGACCTACAGCGTGATCGCGCAGACGCAGTTTCCACGCGACGCGGCGTGAGAATTTCGGCCGCCGCTTCGAGGATGGAACTTTTTGCCGGGCGTCGCGTTGGCGTTGTGGCGTCAATTCGAGCGGGGAGGACGTTCAATGAAACTGCGTCTCGGCATGGCGGCTCTCGCCGCGTCCTTGGCTTGCGGCGCGGCGCACGCGACGACGCCGCTCTATTCCACCATTTACTCGTTCGGCGACAGCCTGTCAGACGCGGGCAACGTCTTTGCCGCGAGCGGCGGGACGATTCCAATGCCCCCCTATGTCGCGGGGCGTTTCAGCAACGGGCCGAATTGGCTGGACGACCTCTCGGAGAAGGTTTTGGGAGCGCCCGCCTCCCCGAGCCTCGCGGGCGGAAACGACTTCGCCTGGGGCGGAGCGCAAACCGGAACGACCAACGCCAGCGGAACGCTGCTCGTTCCGAGTCTCGACGAGCAGGTCAGCCTGTTCGGGCTTGCCGACCCATTGCCCAAGTCCGGCGCGCTCTACACGCTCGATATCGGCGGGAACGACATCGGCAACGCGCTCTCCGCCGTCGCGAAGAACCCCTTGTTCGACCTGTCGGCGTTTCTCTCGGAGGCCGTCGGCAACACGGTAGGCGCGATCGACACCCTCTACGGCGACGGCGCGCGCGCCCTCCTTTACTATGAGGTTCCCGATCTTTCCCTCGTGCCGGCGTTCATGGCCGGCGGCGCGCTCGGCGGCGAACTCGCCATGCAATTCAACGAGGATGTTCTCGCCGGGATCAAGCCGCTCGAGACCGGGCCGGACCCGCTCACGGTATTCGATGCGCCGGTGTTCAGCGCCACTCAGACGATCGTGGGCTTCCCCGCCCGTTTCGGCTTTACCAACGTCACGAGCCCTTGCCTGTCCGGGAACTTCGAGTCGCCCGGGACCGAATGCGCGGACCCCGGCCAATATCTGTTCTGGGACGGCGAGCATCCGACCGCCGCCGGGCACGCGCTCACCGCCGATCTCGCCTATGACGTGCTGACGGGCGCGCCCGATCCGATTGCGGCGCCGGAGGCTTCGACCTGGGCGATGATGCTGATCGGCTTCGGCGGGCTCGGTCTCGCCGGCTGGCGCGCGCGGGCGCGGCGCCGGGCGTCGTGATTTAACGCCAGCTCCCGCGGATCGCGCATCGTCGCGTTCCGCAGCGCCGCTTTGGCCGCCTCGTTCCCATCGCCGCCAGCGTGGCGGGCGCCCTCCCCAAAATTGGAGGGTAGGCGCGCCACGACCGCGCCGCAGAACGGGAGCATGTCGCCACAGAGTCTTCGTTTGCGACGAGGTCTCTCGCATGGGTCTGCGATCCGGCCTTTTCACACTGGCCTTCGTTTTCGCTGGCGCGCTGGCGTTCATCTTCGTTGCCCTCGGCACGGTCGTTTTTCTCGCTGACCGCGATTCCGGCGCCGCCTTCAGCGACCTTGACGGCGCGAGACCCGCGACCGCGAGCAATGAGGGCGATCAGGTCGCCTCGCGTCAGCGGTCGACGGCGCGTGGCGAAAGCGGCAAGTGGGTCGATCCAATCACGCTCGTCGCCGAAGCCCGCGTCTATTTTCTCAAGGAAATCCTCGGCAATTGAAG
>DATNBG010000086.1:0-4181 GCA_035572075.1 Roseiarcus sp.
GCGAGCAGGACGCATCCCGTTTTCCTCGCGGCGTGCCGGACGCCGACTTCGTAGTAGACATTCCCGTTCGGGATCGTCATGTCGGCGAGCACGAGGTCGGCGAAATAGATCCGCTCGAGCATCTGATTGATGATCAGCGCGCCGGTGTCCTGGTCGGCCCGAACCGGCTCATAGCCGAGCGCGACGATGGTCGGCGCGAAGGCGCGATCCCACAGCGCATTGAAATCGACTTCGCCTGGAGCCTTGCTGCTCGGCTCGACCTGCGTGGCTTTCCGCCCGTAAGGCATGATCATGAAGCAAATCGATTTTGGCATTGCGACCTCCCCATCGGCCGATCCCTTTTCCGGCCTTCAGCCCCACAACCTCCTTGTGTCGAGCCAGTGCGTGCGGCCCCCTTTGTTGCGAACCTCTTCCATCATGTGCTTCGTGCCGCCCGGGCCGTCGCCGCCCTCGCCGTTCCAGAGGCAAACAAAGTCGACCTTGTCCGCGCCGAAACGCATGGCGGCGTCGAGCATCCAGCGGTTGTTGCGCTCGTATGGGTCCTCGCGGTCCGGCAGCGGGCCAAGCTCGCGGGGCGCGACATGAAGGGCGCCGCGCGCCCTGGCGGCGAAGAAGCGGGCGCGCCAGTCGCCGCCAGCGAAATCGACCGACTTCTCGAGGAAGACCGGCTCCTCGAAGGGGATGTAAAGTTCGAGCCGGGCGCCGCGCGCGAGCGCGGCTTCCGCGAACAAAAGATCGCCGCCGCAGGCGCCGCCGCAAATGGCGAGATCGCCGGGCGCAAGGCCGAGCTCGGCGACAACCGTGCCGATAGCCTCGGCCGCGAGCGGCTCCTTATCCGGCGGAAAGCGCGGCTTGGCGCGGCCGGGCGCGTCGATCATGTGGCCGCTGAAGAGGACAACCTTGCGCGGCGGGTCAAGGCTCGTCTCAGGCACGGGATCGCGCTCCGCTTGGTGTTAGGCCGACGGCCCGGCGAGATCGAAGGCCGCCGGCAGATGCTCCGGCTTGACCTGCGTCGCCGCGGCGAGCCGGCCCAAGTCGGCGAGAGCCGACAAGTTCGACGGGTCGTCCATCTTGCGGATCTCATCGAGCTGGTCCGTGTCGAGATCGATGCCGAGCTCGGACTTCAGCCATGCCTGTTCGAGCACCGCGTTGTAGCGAACATAGGTGGCGAGTTGAGGTCCGCTCTGGCTGTCGAGTTTCATGTCGCCGACGGCCCGATCGATGGTCCAGGGCGTGAGGCAGTTCGTTAGCCATTGCAGGGTGGCGTGGTTCATTCGCTGGCAGTCGTCCATCAGCGAGGCCAGCGCCCGCACTCCCTGCGCCGCAGCGACCCTGTCGACTAGGCCCGGCGAGCGCGAGGGCGACCGATAGCTGCCGGTTCCGACCGAGACGATCAACAGCTTGTTCTTGCCCGTCGGCCAGCAAAACCCATGGCCTTGCAGCGCCGCGAGCATCAGAAGCTGAAGCGTAGGGTCGTTGAAGGGGCTCACGCCGCCGTCGACGAATTCCCCGTCGACGACCGCGCCGTCACGAGATGAGATCCTGATCCGCTCCGGCTCGAAATAGGTCGGGGCGGCCGTGCTGGCGCGAACCACTTGCGTCAGGCGCAGGGCTCCGTCCTGGGCAGCGTATTTTCCGCGTCCGCCGTTGTTCAGGGGCCAGGGGCTCCCGGTGTCGAGCCGCTTGGTCATGATCATGAGGCCGGTAAGGATCTTGTCGCTGTCGAGCGTCGTGTTCGCGCCAAGCTGAGTATCGAGTTCCGCCTGGAGTGGCTCGGAGGGGAACTTGGGGGCGAGTTTTCCCTGCAGCGACTCCGGCAGGAACTTGCCGAATCCGCCCGCTTGGAACACGTCGCCGCCCATCTTCTTGTACAGATCCTGCAACGCGTCGACCGCCATGCCGCAGGCGAGGCCTGCGGCGATGATCGACCCAGTCGAGGTCCCGCCGATCAGATCGAAATAGTCGCAGAGACGGGTCTTGTCGCCGAACCGCGCCTTGATCAAGGTCTCCACGGCCTGCAGGAACTGGAGGGTCAGAATCCCTCGGATGCCGCCGCCGTCGAGCGCGAGAATGCGTTTGGGCGAGCGCGTGGGATCGAGATGCTGAGTCTTGGTGAGCGGCAATCGCGCGTCCCCCCTTGGCAATCCCCATTCGCCGCTCGTTGCGGCGCAACAAAACTCACGCTTAGAAAAACCATCCGAGTGTCATCGGCGGATCGGCCGCCGTAAAGTCCAAGCGAGGCCGGGGCTCAGGGGCGGACCCGATCGAACTCCGGCAGCAGGACCACGCTTTCCTGCTCGTTCGGGTCGGTGCGCGAAACGACGGCCGTCGCCGGCTCGGTGTCACTCATGTTGTAGGGCAGGTGCGGCGTGTCGGCGGGAATGTAGACGAAATCGCCGGGGCGCGTGACCATATGGTTCTCGAGCTTCTCGCCGTAATACATGCCCACTTCCCCGCTTAGCACGTAGAGCGCCGTTTCGTGCGCCTCATGCTTGTGCGCCTTGGCCCGCCCGCCCGGCGGGACGGTGAGAAGCTGCATATGGATGGCGGACGCGCCCACGGTCTCGGCGGAAACCGCGGCGGCGTAAGTGAAGCCCTGCTTGCCGACGAAAGGCTCGCCCGCGCGCAGGCGGCGGCAGAGGGCGCGAGGCTTCGTGGCCGCGCCGTTCGGCATGGGCCTCCTCTCCCGCGTTTCCCGCGCGGCGCGCTTTATGGGCGTCTCGCCCTCTATTTCACCAGCCGCGGCCCGGCGGCTCGCGAATACTCGTTCTCCTGCACGACGCCGAGCCGGCGGGCGACCTCGGTATAGGCCTCGATCATGCCGCCCAGGTCCTTGCGGAAGCGGTCCTTGTCCATCTTGTCGTTCGTCTTGACGTCCCAGAGTCGGCACGAATCCGGGCTGATCTCGTCGGCGAGCACGATCCGCATGTTCTCGCCTTCCCACAAACGGCCGGTTTCGATCTTGAAGTCCACCAGGCGGATGCCGACGCCGAGGAACAGCCCGGACAGAAAGTCGTTGACCCGAATCGCCAACGCCATGATGTCGTCGATTTCCTGCGGCCCGGCCCAGCCGAAGGCGGTGATGTGCTCTTCCGAGACCATCGGATCGTTGAGCTGATCATTCTTGTAATAAAACTCGATGATCGACCGCGGCAGTTGTGTGCCCTCTTCGAGGCCGAGGCGGGTCGAGAGCGATCCCGCCGCGACGTTGCGCACCACGACCTCGAGCGGAATGATCTCGACCTCCCGGATCAACTGCTCGCGCATATTGATTCGGCGGATGAAATGGGTGGGGACGCCAATGTCGTTCAGCCGCTGGAAGATATATTCGGAAATTCGATTGTTGAGCACACCCTTGCCTTCGATGACCTCATGCTTCTTGGCGTTGAACGCGGTCGCGTCATCCTTGAAATACTGGATGAGGGTGCCGGGCTCCGGGCCCTCGTAGAGGACCTTGGCTTTGCCTTCATAGATGCGTCGGCGGCGGTTCATGCGGTGCGACCGTGGCTTGAGGAAATCCATTCTGGTGGCCTTTTCTGGCGGCTATCCCGGTAGAGCCGCGGCGGGAGGCTCGGGATATGGGGATTCGGACCGCGAAACCCAAGCATTGGACCCGTCCGGACCGGGGGCCTGCCCCCTCGGGCAATCTAGCGGATTGCCGGCGCTGGCACAAACGCCCTTTTGGCGCCGGCCTTCCCGGGTCGAGCCTGGCGGGTACGGCGGCGCCGCGCGGGGCCGGCCATTCCGCCGCAAAGGAGAAGGGCCGCTCCATGGCGGAACGGCCCTTCCATTGTCGCGCCCACGCTAGCTCGCCGGCGCCCTAAGAGTTCTTGCCTAGCGAGCGCGAATTTCGCGAAATTCCTTCGCAGGGACAATAACCCAGGCCTCGTCGATCACGCGGGACGTAAGACAATGAGACACTGGATCACCTCCTTTCGGCTGGTTGACGACGCTCACATGTTAGTGTGATTCGAAGAATTTAAAAGCAGGATTTTTTCCGCCGAGTTAAGGATTCTGTGGGGTTTTGGCGGCCCGCGCGGCCTTGACCAGGCGCTCGCCGACTGGGTCGCGCAGGATGCGGCGGCCTGGGCGCATCGTCTCCACGCGGGCGTTTACGCCACCGCACAAAGTTACGCTAGCTAATGATTTCATGGGTTTATCACCTCCTTTGCGCAACTTTG
>DATNBG010000087.1:0-11713 GCA_035572075.1 Roseiarcus sp.
GCGGCGAAACGGCGGTCAGAACGGACCCGGGCGGATTTGCCCATGGGCTCCCGCCGCGCGGCGTTCCCGCCAGGAACGACGGGTAGGTAATTCTCCGGATTGCCAATTCGGCCTGGCGGCCTCATTACTGAGGGCTGCCGCGGGTTCAGGCGCTGCTCGAGCGCGCGAGGCGTCCGGTTCGGCCGGCGGGCGCCGCGCCTCGATGCAAGGTCGAGGGAGGCAACGCGTCCAGCGCCGCTCATCCGTCCACAATCCCCTCACGGAGGTCGAGATGGCCAGCAACACCACGGGCTCGAACGCGGAGCGCCTGACGCATCCCCTTCTTAAGGAGCTCGGCCCCATCCCGGCCGCGGCCGAGGGCCTGTTCGCCTATAGCGCGAAGATCGTATGCGGCAAACAAACTGAAGCCGGCTGCTGTTGCGTCGCCGGCGCCAGGCCGGGCGTGTATGCGACCGAGGTCAACATCCAAAATCTCAATCTCGAGACCGCGACGGTTTTGAAGTTCGTCCTGCCCCTGATCAATTCGGGCGCCGTGGTGGGGCGTGAGCCCAGCGTCGTCGATCCCGCCGCCCTTCGTGGACGCCCGGTCGAGGTCGTGAAACTTCCCCCGCTGGGGGCGACGATGGACGATTGCTGCCGCATCTCGGAACTCATCCTGGGCGCGGCCCCAGGCGGAGACGCCCCGCTCACCATCGCCATCCTGACGATCGTGAGCCAGTTCGAGCTCTCGGTCTCCGCGGTCTACACCGCGAACCCGCTGCACGGGGACGGAGTCAGCATCGACGTCGAGTATCTTCCGTTTCGGCTTCTGCGGCTCCGCGGCAAGGGCTGACGGCTCGGGCCTCGAGTCTCCAACAACCACCAATCGCCGTTGAGACCGCTCGGCGACGTCAGACCCGATCGCGCGTTGACCTAAACCTCGGAACAACGCGTCGAGCCGACAAGCCTGCTGACCGTCCAGCCGATCGTCTTCTACAGTCTGCCGCAAGGCTTCTATCTGCGGTCGGCCTCGGCCGCCGGCAAGGTGATGCAGATCGGTAAGGCGACCGTCAACGCCTTCATCGAACCGCAGGTCACGGTCTACAAATGCGGCGAGCAGGTCCCGCACTGGCAGATTTTCGCAGGGCTGAATTTGCAGTTCTGAGGCGCGGACAAACGCGCCGGCCGAATTCCGCCCACATTGGCGGAGCATTGGTCAAACAATCGGCGGATATTTCGGCGCAATGTCCGGCCGAATCGGGCGCGTCCCGCGCCATCGGCTTGACAACACAGGCGCTTTCCCAATTCTGGCGGCCCGGCGGACGGCAAGGACGGCATGCGAAGGGCGAACGAGGCCAGGCTTTACGCATTGACGACAGCGACCGCCTGCGCGCTGGCGCTGCTCGCCGGCGTCGTCGGCGCGCCGACGCGCGCGGTCATGCAGAATCTGGTGTTCGACCAGTACCAGCGCTGGAAGCCGCGGCCTTCCGACCCCAACCTGCCGGTCCGCATCATCGCGGTCGACGAGGAATCGCTCAAGCGGCTCGGGCAATGGCCGTGGCCGCGCGAGCGCCTCGCCGCGCTTGTCAACGCGCTGAAGAACGCCGGCGCAGCAGCGATCGCCTTCGATTTCCTGTTCTCGGAGAAAGACCGCGCCGATACCGGTGCGCCGGCCGGCGACACTCCCGACGACGCCTTCGCCCGCGCGATCGACGGCGCTCCTGTCGTTCTCGGCAGTTTCGTCTCCGAGGCGCCGAACGGCGCCGGCGCTTCCGCCAAGGCGGGCTTCGTCACCGCCGGCGACGACGCGACGAAGTTCCTGACGCCCGCCCCCGGGGCTCTGGCGCCCCTGTCCCAGCTCGCGCAGCACGCGGCCGGCGTCGGCTTCCTCAACTGGCGGCCCGACGAGGACCGGGTCGTGCGACGGGTGCCGCTGATCCTCAATGTCGATGGGACCCTGCATCCGAGCCTGGCCATGGAGGCGCTGCGCGTCGCGCAGGGCGCTTCGACCTATATCGTCAAGTCGTCGAACGCCAGCGGCGAAACCGCCTTCGGAGAAGTCTACGGCGTGCTGCAGATCCGCAACGGGAACCTCACGATCGACACCGATCCCCTGGGCGACATCCGGGTCTATTTCGCCCGTCCCGACCCGCGCCGCGTAATCCCGGCCTGGAAGGCTCTCGAACCGGGAGCGGACCTCAGCGCCTTGAGCGGCTCGATCGTATTCGTCGGCGCCACCGCTTCGCTGCTTTCGGACATCGTCGCCACCCCGCTCTCGCCTTCGATGCCGGGCGTCGAAGCCCATGCGCAGATCGTCGAGCAACTCCTGAGCGGGCAGACGCTCAGGCGCCCGGATTGGGCGCCGAGCGCGGAGTGGATGGCGACCGCGCTCATCTGCGCCGCGCTCATCGCGACGACCTGGTTTCTGGCGCCTCACCTCGCCGCGCTGGTCTTCGCTGGCGTGGTCGGCGCCATCGGGGCGGTGAGCTGGTTCGCATTCTCCCGTCACGGCGTGCTGATCGAGCCGGCCTATCCCGCGTTTTCCGCCGCCGCGGTCTATTTCACCGGCGTCTCGACCCTCTACGCGGTCAAGCGCCACCAGGAGAGCGCGATTCGGTCCGCGTTTGGCCGATTCGTCTCGCCCGCCGTTGTGGCGCGGCTCGCGGAGATGCCGGGCGCCCTCGAGCTCGGCGGCCTTGAGCGCGAGCTCACCCTGCTCTTCTGCGACATCCGGTCGTTCACCACCATCTCGGAGGGGTTCGACGCGCCGGGGCTCACCCGTTTCCTCAACGAATATCTGACCCCGATGACCGACGCCATTCTCGACCGGGAAGGCACGATCGACAAATACATGGGCGACGCCATCATGGCGTTCTGGAACGCGCCCCTTGACGATCCCGATCACGCGGCGCACGCGGTCTTGTCCGCGCTGGCGATGCGCGAGACGCTCATCACCCTCAACGAGGACTGGCGGGCCCAAGCCGAGGCCGAGCAGCGCGCGTTCAAGCCGGTGCGCTTTGGGATCGGGCTCAATACGGGCGAGGCCTGCGTCGGCAATCTGGGCTCGCTGCGCCGGTTCGACTATTCGGCGATCGGCGACGAGGTGAACGTCGCCTCGCGGCTCGAGGGCGCCTGCAAGATCTTTCAGGTCGACATCATCGCCAGCGAGACGACCCGGGCGGAAGCGCCCGATTTCGCCTGGCTCGAGATCGATTCGGTGCTGGTCAAGGGCAAGACGCGTCCGGTCGGCCTCTACGCGCTAGCCGGAGACAAGGCGCTTGCGGAAAGCGAGGAATTCGCGGAACTGAGCCGCCTGCACGCGGCGATGCTGGCCGCTTACCGGACTCGCGACTTCGCCGGCGCCGCCGCGCTGGCGAAGGAGGCCGCGCCCCTCGCCCCCGCCGCCGTCCGCGGCCTCTACGCCTACAACCTCCGCCGCTTCGTCCAGCTGGCCGAAAGCGCGCAGGATCCCGATTGGCGCCCCCTGATCGCCCTCGACGAGAAATAGCGGCTTTTGCGCTGTCCGCGCTAAGCAGTCACCACCGTAACCGGCGGTTGGAGCGAGCAGCGGGAGCAGACCCTAGAACGCGTAGCGCACGCCGAGGCCGCCGTGGAGCGTTGGACCGATCTCGCCGCCTAGCGTGCCGATCAGGAATACGTCCACCGCCAGGTTTCGCGAGAACCGATAGCCGAGGCGCCCGCCGAACTCGGTCCACGCGGAGTTGAGCAGCGGGAACGGCGCAACCGATCCGAAGGAGACGACATTGATCTGGGACCCGAAGTGGTTGTCAAAGCCGTAAGCGATCGCGGCATTGACGTTCGCCTCGAGGTTCCCGAACAGGAGACGCGTGTACGTGGCGCCGAAGCGCACGACATCCTGCCTGTCGACGCCGGTGCTGACGGTCGCCGGGAACGGATTGACGGCGCTCGCGGCTTCGGTGTAGCCGCCCGATTGCTGCCAGCCGCGGACGAGATCGGCGAACACCGCCACCTCGTCGATCGGGGTCAGCCGGTCGACCCAGCCGATCCGCCCGAAGACGGAGACCGACCGGTCGACCGCGGAGCCGACGCCCTGGGCGGGCGTGAGCCCGTTGGTGTAGTAGCGGGTGTAGGTCGTGTCGATATAAGGCGCAAGCGCCGCGCCGACTTCGAAGAACGGGCGGCTCTTGCCCCAGTTCGGCGGATCGTAGCGAAGCGAGGCGGCGACGATCGGGGCGGCGTGGACATTGGCGCCATCCTGATAATATTGCTCGAACGCGGCGCCGGCGAGCAGGGTCACGCTGTCGTTCAGGCTCCATCGCCCGTGCGAGCCGAGCGAGAAGGAGCCGATCGAAGCAAAGCCGCCGCCGCAATCGCAGCCGCTCACCTGCTCGTTGGCGCCAAGGAGCAGCGAGCCAAGCAGCCGGGTGGTGATCATTTGATTGATCTGCGCCTGGGCGAGACTGGTGACCGAGTTCTGGATATCGCCCATGGTCGGCGCCGGGCTCGAGGTCAGGTACCAATCCTGGTTCGAGCCGCGGCCGAGGGTATATTCCTGTCCTCCCGCGAGGACAGGCGCATTGTCGGCGAGATAAAACGCGCCGGGCGCCGTTGTCCCGCCCTTGGCCACGACGACGACGGGAATGCCGGCGCCGGTCGTTGGCGAGCCCGTCCCGCTCGTGTTCTTGATCGTCAGCGCCGTGAGCCCGGTCGCCGAGCCGCCGTTGATGACCAGCTGGTCGGTGGCCCCCGCGTTCGGTCCGCCAAGCGCCGTGTTCAGCGCGATGTTCGCGCCCATCCCGACATAGGAGCCGACGGTCAGGGTCTTGAACCCGCCGGAGGGCGAAAAGACGATCGCGCTGTTGGCGAGGCTGAGGCTCGTCGCCGCCGACGAAGCGCTCATCGTCCAGTTCGAGCCATTCGTGAGTGAAACGTTAGTCGTCGAGGTCGCGTCAGTCTGAATGGCGCCCGTCAGCGTCGACGCATTGGCGTTGAAATTGACCGTGCTGCCAAAGGTCGCGTTGAGGAGATTGCCGGCCCCGGCATTGGCGACGGTGCTGTTGAAATTGACGGTCGCGGTCGACGGGTCGGCGAGGATCAGATCGCCTGAACTCTTGATGTTGAAATTGTCGAACGTCGCGACAGCGCCCGCGGCGCCGGTGAAGGCGATCGCATTGCCGGCGGCGGAGACGGTTCCCCCGCCCGAGGCCAGGATCGACGGCGAAGTCCCGCCGAGCGTGAAAGCCGCGGACGAAGCCTGCAAAGTCGTGACGTTGAGCGCGCCCGAAGCCGTGACCGCGCCGGAGAGCGCTTGCACGCCGGCCGACCCTGCGCCCGAAACACCGATCGAGGTCGTCCCGTTGCTCAGGATCGAGCCCCCCGCCGCCGCCATGAGGCCGGCGCTCCCATCGCCGGTCGTATTGAGCCCGACGGCGCCGTCCAGCCTGACCGTCGAGAGCGGGTCGCTCGCCGCGACAGCGGGCGAGGCGGCGCCCGTCGTCGTCACCGAACCGCCGTTCAGCGTCACCGTCCCGCCGGCGCCCGCCTGCACGCCCGCGGCCGACGAGCCGTGCGTCACGATCGACGCCCCGCCAATGCTCACGCTCGACGCTGGCTCTGAGGCGAAGGCCACGCCCAAGGCGTAGACGCCGATCGCGCCGGGGCCGCTCGTCGTGACGGTCGGCCCGTCCAGCGCCGTGATCGTTCCGCCGTTGCTGGCGTAAAGCCCGAACGCGTTCGCCCCTGTTGTCGTTACCGTCGTGGTTGCGGCGAGGTTGACTTGCGAACCCAAACCGTCGGCGTTGACGCCAGAGGCGGCAAGGCCAGACGTCAGCGAAACGCCTCCCGCAGTCGAGACGTTCACGACCCCGGTCGCATTGATGACGCCGCCGTCGAACGCATAGAGGCCGATGGCGCCGGCGCCGGATGTAGCGAAGGAATTGGGCCCGCTGAGCACAGCCTGCGAGCCGGTGCTGACAAAGAGCGCGTGTGAGTCGTCCCCCGAAGTCGTCAGCGACGCCCCGTTCAGCGTCACGAGCCCGGTCCCGTCCGCTTGCGCGGCCGGAGCGAGAGCGCCCCCGGTTGCGATCGTCGCCCCGCCGCCCAC
Organism: Roseiarcus sp.; assembly: GCA_035572075.1. Lineage (GTDB taxonomy): Bacteria > Pseudomonadota > Alphaproteobacteria > Rhizobiales > Beijerinckiaceae > Roseiarcus. The sequence goes on from DATNBG010000087.1 coordinate 6,065, forward strand.
AGTGACCGAGGATCCCGGGCCCGAAGCATGAACCCCGATCGCGCTCAAGCCGCTGGTCGTGACGCTTGGGCCGTCGAGCGCCAAGACCACGCCGCCATTGCTGGCGTAGAGGCCATAGGCGCCGGTCCCAAGAGTCGTCACCGTCGTCGCCCCGGCGAGGTTGATTTGCGAGCCCGCGCCGTTGGCGTTGACGCCATAGGCGTCTGCGCCGATCGACGAAGCCGGAAGCGTACCGGTCGCGATCGTGACCGGCCCGGTCACATCGATGACGCCGCCCCCGACGGCGTGGAGCCCGATCGAGCGGTCGCCAGCCGTGGTGATCCCGTTGACGCCGCTCAACGTGGCGTGCCCCCCCGCCTGGACCAGAATCCCGTCGCTCCCGAAGCCCTTCGTCACAATTGTGTCGCCGATCAGGCCGCCCGTCGCTCCCTTGCCTTCAACCAAAACCCCCGCCGCCTCTTGGCCCGCCACATCGACGCTGCCATTTGTCGTTATCGTTGTCCCCGTCGCCGAGATCGATCCGAACAGGGTGGCGATCCCGGCGGATCCCGCACCGTTCGTCGTCACGCTGGCGCCGTCGAGCACCACCGACCCGCCGGATTCGCTCACCGCGCCGAAGGCGCCCGGTCCGTTGGTGACGATCTCGGTTCCTTCGGCCGAAATCCTCGAGCCCGAACCGGTGGCGAACAGGGCGGCGTCGTCGGTCGCCGCCGCCTCGAGCTTCACGGAGCCGCCACTCAGGGTCACGAACCCGCCCGCGTCGGCCTGAACGCCGATCGATGACGGATCATTGGCCACGATCGTCGCGCCTGTGATGTCGATGGTCGATCCCGCGCCCGAGGCGCGGACCCCGATCGAATCCTCGCCGTTCAAGGTGACGCTGAGCCCGTCCGGGGTCACGATCGTCCCGCCGCCGCTGGCGTAGAGCCCGAAGGCGCCGCTTCCCGAGGTGGTGACGGTCACGGGCACGGCCAGATCGATCAGCGAACTCCCGGTCTCGCCCGCGCCCTCGCTCCAGATCGCGTAGCTGCCGGCGGCCGCATTGGCGTTGACTGCGACGAAGCCGGCTTCGGATTCGGTGTCGGCGGAGATGACGCCGCCGTCCTGGGCGAAGAGGCCGACAATATTGCCAGGAGGAGTTGGAACGGCCGCGGTCGGGTCGTACTCGCCGGCAGCGAGGCAATGGTCTCCGTCGGCGAGGGCGAACACGTGATCTCCGGGCTCCGAGTCGCAGTCGGCGCGCGCCCCAGAGGCGGCGCCAAGCGCCAGAAGCAGAATCGCCGTCGTCGGGATCAGCTTTCGCAACGCGCCGGTCATTCGTGGGCGCCTGGTGGACACACCTGGCCGGGACGCGCCCGCACGGATCGCGGCGCGCCTTGAAGGCCCGCGCAATCGCCTCGCCGCGGGGGCCTGGATTGCCCCACGACTGGCGTTCGCCCCCTCATCGAAAGGCCCATGAGCGCGGCCCCAACCCCTTGCCCGCCAAATCAGCCCAATAAAAGACGAACCGATTGTGCGGCAGATGCCCTTGAACCGCAAGCGCTCTTGTTGGCGTTGCGAGCCAGAGCATTCAGCAATTGGATCGAACCGCCGGTCGTCCCTTCTCCCCGCATAGCCGGTCGAAAGACGGGCGTCTGACGACGCCCTATGCTGGATGAGGGTTTCCGCTGCGCGGCGATTCCAGCCGAGTGCGGAACGCTCTAAACCGGCCCGGCCGGAAAACCGGGAGGCGCCGGCTTACTACTGCTGTTTCCGTTGTTCCGTCCGGCTCTTCGAGGCGTGGTAGCCGGCCGCGCCGGCGTCCGCCTCGCACATGTAGGCGCCCTGCTTGGTCGTTCCGTACCAGCGTGAGCCGGCATAATGATAGGTGTGCGATTTGCCCTTGGTGTTGACCCAGACCACCGTGTCGCCGGGGCAGCGCGCCTTGGCTTGCGCCTCCGAGGCGAATTCGCCGGCGCCGGTCGGGCGGGCTGCCGATTGCGTGCGCATCGGCTTCTGCTGATAGGTCTGCATCGGGGCCGGGGCGGGAGCGGGCGCGGCGGCAGGGGCGGCGGCCGGCGCCGCGGCTTCCTTCTGGGCGCGGCATTGCTTCAGGAACTCAGGCCATGTCGCGCCGTTGGTGGTGTTGTTCGCCTTGGCGGCTTTCCACTCGTCGCCGCACTGCTTCATGATGCTTTCCGCCCGCGCGCCGGTCGACGCCAGAGCCAGGGCGCCGGCGAACAGGAGAGCCGAAAGCGCGGCCCTGAAAGACGTGCTGATCATCGTTCATCCCTCCGATGCGGGCGTCGCGGCGATTTCGCCGGTTCGCCCGGCTCGGCCGAGTCGCCGAGTCCATTTCCGCTTATGCCGCCGTTCCACTGAACGCGACATGAATGTTTCGGAAAAATAATCGAGAGCAGTGGACAAAGGGCGACAGGCGGCCGCTCTTGGCTACGCGCCCTTGAGCCGCGCCCGCGCGAGAGCGGTCGTGTCGGCGAGAGCGCCGGAAGCGTCCAGCGCCGCCCATCCCCTCTCGTTCAAAGCCTCCGCCCTCTGCCGGCGCGCGACCTCGGCGTCGGCGTCCGAGGCGTCGTCGCGCCGGGACGCGATGCGCTCGAGGCGCGTCGCCAGGGGGACGTCGAGAAAAAGCCCGGCGAAGGCGACGCCGACGTCCGCCGCCACGCCCGCCGCAGCGCGGCGTTCGGCGGCGGCGGCGAAGGTCGCGTCGATGAGGACCGCCTGCCCCGCACGAAGCGCAATCCGCGCCTTCTCCATGAGCCGACCATAGACCTCGCTCGTGACCTCGGGAGCATAGGCCGAGGCCGGCGCCCGAACGGTCTCCTCGACCTTGAACATCGCCTTGCGCTCGAGGTCGCTGCGCAGCCACAGCGCGCCGGGCGCCCTCCCGATCTCGGGCGCGAGCGCGTGGGCGAGCGCGCTTTTTCCCGCGCCCGAAAGCCCGCCGACCGCGATCAGCCGGGGGGAAACGTAGGCGAGGAACCGGATCGCGCGATCGAAATAGCGCCGCGCGAGCGCGCGCGCTCTCGCGCGCTTCTCGCCTTCGAGCCGCTCGGCGCCGGCCGCCTCGACCTTGGCCCGGATCGCGGCCCGCAAGCTCAAGAACAGCGGCAGCGCCCCGAGGCCGGTCAGCGCGTCCGGCGGCTCGGGCGCGAGATAGCGGTTGAACAGCCGGTTGCCGGCGCCGCGCAGGCCGCGCTCCTCCAGATCCATCAACAGAAAGGCCAGATCGTAGAGGACGTCGCCGCTCGCGATCTCGTCGGAAAATTCGACCGCATCGAACAAAGTCGGCTCGCCGTCGAGGAGAACGATGTTGCGCAGATGCAGATCGCCGTGACAGCGGCGAACGAACCCGGCCTCGCCGCGCTTGATGAGGACCGGACGCTGAACCGCGAACGCGAGCCGCGAATCGTGGGTGAGCTTGCGCGCCGTCCGCGGCTCGAAGAGGTCGGGCCGCTCGGCGAAGGCGGCGTCGTTCTGCTCGATATAGGTCTCGAGCGCGCGCGCGGCCCGAGGGGCGTCCCGGAGCGGCGCTTGGGCGTGGGAGCGGCGGATGGCGAGCGCCAGCTTGTCGATGATCGCATCCGAAACGCCGCCCCGCTCGGCGACGCGGTCGAGCGTCGCGTTCTCGTCGAACCGCCGCATATGGACGGCCCATTCGACGATCTCGCCACCGCCACGAAGTGCAAACGTCGGCCCTTGCCGGGTAATCGGCAGCGCCGACAGATAGATTTGCGGCGCCGAGGGCCTGTTGACCGCAATCTCCGCCTCGCAGGCCTCGCGGCGCCGATCCAGCGTCGACAGGTCCATGAACGGGAACTTGACCGCGCGCTTCACCTTGTAAGCGTCGGCGCCGGCGAGAAAGACGACGGCGTTGGCGGTGTCGATCCGCTCGACCGGCTCGCCGAGCCCATGCGTCCTGGGGTCGGCGAGAAAACGGAACACCGCCTCCTGCAATTGATCGGAATCGTCCAAGTGGCGAGACCTCATGCATGGCGCGCCGGCGCCGCTCAGGCAATCGCGACGTCGGTGTGCGAAAAATCGTCGCCCTTGAACAGGAGCGGTTCGCGGCGCGCCGTGGCGAGGGCATAGGCGAAGCAGTCGCCGAAATTCAAGCCGGCCGGATGACCGCTGTCTTTGCCGAAGTCGCGATAGGCGGCGCGGGCGATCTCGGCCTGCTCCAAGGTGACCGGCTCGACGATGATCCCCGCCGCGGCGACAGCCTCATCGAAGCGGCGGCTCGCGATCGGGCTCTTCGCGCCGTCGATCACGATCGCGGCCTCGAAATAGTTGGCCACGGACATGCGCTTCGGCTCGCTTTGGTCGCTCAGCGCGCGAAAAAAGCGATCGGCGCCCGACTCGAACCGAACGACCGCAACGAGAGCCGACGAGTCGATGATCATTTCGGCAGGCCGCGCTCGTCGTAGAGCAGATCGCCATGCTCGATCGAGAGCCAGGGCTCCTTCATGTGCTTGCGCGCGTCCGTCGCGATCGCCTTGAGCTTCTCATAAAGAGCCTCGTCGAAATCTGGTTTTTCCTCGACTCGCGCCAGCCGCTCGCGCAGCGCCGTCGTGACCGCCTCGGTCATGGTCTCGCCGGTGAGTTTCGCCAAGCGCTCGGCGAGGGCATGAGTCTCAGGGTTCTTGATGTTGAGGGACATGTCTACCTCGATATGTCTCTATTTCTACCCCTACCCCGGCCACGCCGCACGCGCAAGACGGCGCGCCCCGCTTCACCCACGGTCAACGTTAACGAATTTCGTGCATCGCCCTCCGCGCGAAACGATAAAATTCGACCGAATTTGTTTCGCGCCCGCCAAGCGGACGACCCCAATAGTGTCCCCATCCAATCCGGCGGACACCTCATGCTCTCTCGGTTCTTTCGCTTCGTCACCGCGGCCGCGATCTTCGGCTTCGCCTGGATTACCTTCGTGGAGGCGTCCGAGCAGGGCCTGCCGAGCGCCACCCACACGCCGGTCGGCGGCGAAACTGCGATTCCTTACGGCTGGGTCGACTTCTGCACTCGCCACAGCGAGGAGTGCACGCTCGGCAAGCTCAGGCCCATGGACGTCCACCTGACCAAGGCGACCTGGAAGATCCTCAACGAGATCAACCTCAAGGCGAACAACGCGATCGAGCCGATCAGCAATTTCGATCATTGGGGAACGACGCTCGACCACTGGGACTACCCGGTCGACGGCAAGGGCGACTGCAAGATCTACGCCCTGTTCAAGCGCAAGCTGCTTGTCGAACGCGGCTTTCCCCGCCAGGCCCTGCTCATGACCATCGTCCGCGACCTCAGCGGCGAGGGCCACGCGGTGCTCACCGTCAAGACCGATCGCGGCGATTTCGTGCTCGACAATCTCACCGACGACATCCGCCCCTGGAACGCCACCGGCTATCAGTTCTACAAGCGCCAGGCCCAGGACGATCCGAACGTCTGGCTCAGCCTCGGCGGCGCGACCGGCGCCTCGCCGGTAACGGCGGCCTCGAGCCCGCGCTGATCTGGAGGGCCGCCGCGGCGCGCCGGCGTGGTATGAAGACCCATGACCGAAACTGACCGCGAGCGCCTCATCCGCCAATATGCCGCGCGCGAAATCACCTGGCGCGAGTTGCGCGAACGCGGCTTTGAGAGCTTTGTCGAGGTGCTGGG
>DATNBG010000088.1:0-3770 GCA_035572075.1 Roseiarcus sp.
CGATCTATCACGCGGCGATGGCTTCCGGCCTCGAGCGGCCGCTGATGATCCTCAACTGGGGCGGGGTCGGCAACGTCACCTATCTCGGGGCAAAGGGAGAGATCGTCGCCTTCGACAGGGACGGGGCGCTTGGGCAAAGCGGGCGCGTCGATGAGGAGGCGCTTCGTATCCTGATGAGCGATCCTTATTTCGCGCGGCGCGCGCCCAAATCGCTCGACCGCAACCATTTCAGCGCCGCCGCGGCCTGCGTCCAGCGCCTGACCGACGCGGACGGGGCGGCGACGCTCGGCGCCTTCACGGTCGAATCGACCGTGGCCGCCCTGAAGCACGTGCCGGAGGCGCCGGCGCGCTGGCTGGTCGGCGGCGGCGGGCGGCGGAACGCAAGCCTCATGCGCCGGCTCGGTGAGCGGCTCGGAGTCAAGGTCGAGCCGGTCGAGGCGATCGGCTTCGACGGCGACAGCATCGAGGCGCAATGTTTCGCCTATCTGGCATTACGTTCCAGGCAGGGCCTTCCGATCTCCTTTCCAGCCACGACCGGCGTTCCGAAACCGATGACCGGCGGCGTCTTTTGGCCGGCGCCGCGATAGGATTCCCGGCCTCAGTTTCGCGCCGGAGCGTGGTCGCCCGGCGCCGGCAATTCGCTGACCTCGCCGCCCGGACGCGCGGGCGCCGGCTGCTTCCACTGCGGCGTGCACACGACATATTGGTCCGCGATCGCCTCGTGATCGCCTTGCTTCTCGCGCTGGAAATAGAGATAGCAGATCGAGAGCGCCCCGGTGCGATAGTCGACGCGAAAGACGCCGCCTTCCTGCTCATGACGGGTGGCGACGAGCCCATAGTCGCCGGGATCCTGTTTGGTTGCGCCATCGCCGCTGCGATAGCAGTTGGTGACGCCGAACGCGCCCGGGCCGACATCGGTCCGGCCAGGATTGTGGGCGAACTGGCAGGCGATGACGTCGCCCGTCAGCTTGTCCACCCGATAGACCAGCGACAGATTGATCTGCGGCGCGGCAAGGAATTCGTATTGGGCCGCTTCAGCGCCAGTCGCAAGCGATACGGCCGCGATCGCCGCAAACCCCCATACCGAAGTCTTCGTCGCCATTGCCGACCTCCGCGAATCACCTCAGGTCAAGCTGGGGCCGGGCGCCTTCATAAATCGTTAAGGCTAACCAATCGTCGTCACGCGGTCAGGATTTCCTTGGCCGCGACGGTGGAGTCAGCGTTGAGGCGATAGACGAGGGGCACGCCGGTCGCGATCTCGAGCGCGGCGACGGCCTGCGGCGTGAGGCGGTCGAGCACCATGACCAGCGCCCTCAGGCTGTTGCCATGCGCCGCGACCAGCACCCGTTTACCCCCGAGAACCGCGGGCAGAATGCTCTGGCAATAATAGGGGAGCGCGCGGGCGACCGTGTCCTTGAGGCTTTCGCCGCCGGGAGGCTGAATATCGTAACTGCGCCGCCATTTGTGGACCTGCTCCTCGCCCCATTTCCTGCGCGCGTCGTCCTTGTTGAGCCCGACGAGATCGCCATAGTCGCGCTCGTTCAGGGCCTGGTCGCGCTTTTCGGCCAAGCCCGCGAGCCCCATTTCGCCGAGCGCCAGCGACAGAGTGCGCTGGGCGCGGACGAGCGCGGACGTGAAGGCGAGGTCGAAGCCGAGCCCGCGCGCCTTCATCCGGCGCCCGGCCTCTTTTGCCTCCTCGATTCCGGCTGGCGACAAATCCACGTCGCGCCATCCGGTGAACAGGTTCTTGAGATTCCATTCGCTCTGACCGTGGCGCAACAGGACCAGGAGACGTTCTTCGGGCATCGGGACTTCGCCTTGGATTCAATGGTTGATGAGCGGCTTTACAGGCGCCGCCGCGTGCCGGACAAGCCTTGCCGGACAAGCATGGCTCGATCGCGGCGAAACTCCGCTCATTCCGAATGGCGCCGCCGATGAGCGCCCGGCGCGAGAGCGGGTTTCATCGGCCTGAGCCGGGGGCGGGCGACGGCGCGGACGCTAACCGGACGATGGACCTGTTTCATCGCCTCGACGATGTGGACGCCCGCGAACGGCAGCCCAAGCGCCGCCCCGACCCGCTCGATCGCCGGGGCGGAGCGCATCATGAAGGGCTTGGCGACTGGCGGGGCGTAAAGCGCTTCACCCCAGAAGATCGGCGAAAAATCCGCTTTATGGAGCAGGTCGCGAAGTTGCGATTTCGAATAGGGCAGGCCTTGCCCGTATGGCGTGCTGTCCGCGCGCGCCCACACGCCCCTGCGGGAAGGAACGATCGCGATCATTCGTCCCTCGGGCGCGGTCACACGCCACAATTCTTCAAGCAGCGCGCCCGGCCGGTCGGCCGCTTCCAGGCCATGGGCGATGAGTAGCCGGTCGATCGATCCGTCGCGCAGCGGCAGCATTTGCGGATCGACCAGCGCGGCCGCGCAGCACCCGGCGTCCGGCCAGATCACGACACCCTGTTCGGCGGGCATGAGCGCGAGGCAGCGGCGAGCGCTGTCGCGGAACCGTTCGAGGTAGGGCGCGCCATAACCGACCGCGGCGACGCAAAGGCCGGCGCCGCGGTCCCAACGCTCGCGGATCACGCGTCCGATCAGCCGATGCGTGACGCGGCCGAGGGGGGAAGCGTAAAAACTCTGCAAAGAGAGGACGTCGAGGGGCATCGATATCCGCCGGACCGAGGCGCGTGACTTTGGACGACCGCTCGTCCTTTCGCAATCGCCTTAAGACATGGCGGAGAAAGCGCGCCAGGGGAGAATCATGCGGGCGAGGAAAGACAGCCGCCCGCCGCCCGGCTATAGTCGAACCCGCCCGGAACGCGCCGCCGCGCGACCGTCAGAACCGACCGCACGAAAAACCCCCGAGTCCGCCGCCCATGACATTGAGCGTTCACCAGTATCTTTGCCTGACCGACAATTACGGCGCGCTCGCGCACGATTCCGTCACCGGGGCGACGGCCTGCGTGGACGTCCCGGAAGCGGCGCCAACTCTTGCCGCGCTGGCGGAGCGCGGCTGGACCCTGTCGGACGTTCTCATCACCCACCATCACGCCGATCACATTCAGGGCGTTCCGGAACTGAAGGCGAAATTCCCGAGCGTAAAGATATGGGGCCCGGCCAGGGACGCGGCGCGCATACCCTTCCTCGATCATAAGGTCGCGGAGGGGGACATTGCCCGCGTCGGATCGCTGGGCGCGAAAGTCATCGAGACCCCCGGCCATACGCTCGGTCACATCGCCTACCATTTCGAGGAAGACGAAATCGCCTTCTGCGGCGACACGCTGTTCTCGCTCGGCTGCGGTCGCGTCTTCGAAGCGCCTTATGCGGTGATGTGGAGTTCGCTCGTCAAGCTCGCCGCGCTTCCGGGCGAGACCCAAGTCTATTGCGGGCATGAATACACCGAGGCGAACGGCCGGTTCGCTCTCACCGTCGAGCCCGGCAATCCGATCCTCAAAGCACGAATCGAGGAGGTCGCAAGGCTGCGCGCCAAAGGCCGCCCGACCTTGCCGACGACAGTCGCCGCCGAGCTTGCCGCCAATCCGTTCCTGCGCGCCGAGGAACCGGCGGTTCAGACGGCGGTCGGCATGGGAGGGGCTGATCCCGCCGCGGTCTTCGCGGAGCTCCGTGCGCGCAAGGACCGGTTCTGAGGCGCCCCTGCCCGGCTGGAGCCCAACCAGCGCCTGTGGCGCGCCGCGGCTATGTTCATGGCAGTTAAAAGGCTGCATCCCCTCAAGTTGACAAGTTGCGCAAACGAGCTCGCAAGTCCATGAAAGG